>JALTLF010000193.1 GCA_027005735.1 Chromatiales bacterium
AGGGCAATCCGCTTATTCTCAGTTGATCGGGGATTCGGAACACGTATTTAGCCGGGCGCCGCCACCGGCTGCCTACTTCGCCTGTTCCCTTTCCCGTTCGTGGTCGTCACGCTCGCGCATCAGCCAGTAGGTGATGCCCAGCGCCAGCAAGGCGGCGGCCAGCGCTGCGATGGTCCCGGCCCCTGTCTTGGTGGTATCGAGGATGATGAACTTGCGGCCGATGGCCAGCATGGCGATGAGGATCACCGTCTTGACCTGGATGATGCTGTCCTTGCGCAGGGCCACGCGGATGATGGAATGCTTGAACTCCATGGCGATGAGCACGGTCATGATCATGCCGAACAAATTGGTAAAGACCCGCGGCGACAGGGGATCGAGGATGCCGCCGAACAGGAGCGGCAGGGTGGACATCATCAACCTTGTGAGGGAAAGCACGATGATAATGGCGATGAACAGGCCCAGCACCAGCGCCACCAGTTGTTCGAAGCGCTCGTAGAATGTCATCGCCGACCACTCGCGGCGAAAGCGCCCCACCGTCGTCTCCGAAGGATTTTTTTTCATCGTCCGTGCCTCCCGGTTAGCGCATCGATATGCCAAGGATGGAGGACGAAAGTGCCCGTGACAAGCCCCCGGTTCTCGGGCCTCGCTACTCTCCGCTTAGAAAGAGGCGCAGGCGGATCCCCAGCTCGGTGGTGTAACCCATCTGGCGGGAAACGATATTCCCCTCGCCATCGACAATGAAGATCGCCGGCACGCCCTGCACGCCGTAGCGGCGCGCGATGCGCCCGTCGCTGTCGGCCGCCATGCGCAGCGCAGTGGTGCCGCCATCCAGGTAGTCGCGGATCTGCGCATCGGTCTCCCCCAGGGCGAGCGCAATCACCGGATAGTCTTCGGCCACCGACTCGATGGCGCCGCGCTGCGCCTTGCAGACCGGGCACCAGGTGGTCCAGAAGTAGATCACCTGGGGCTGGCCGGCGAAACGTGCCGGCGAGAGGATCTGTTCGTCCAGCGCGAGGACCTCGAACATGGGCGCGGGGCCGGTGGCCAGTTCGCGCGCGCGCCAGCCGCTGAGGAGGAGAAACACGGCGACGAAAAACGCCACGGCGAGCGCGCGGCGTGTCCATTTGCTGGCGAGAAAAGCGGGGCGCGTCATGGGATGCGGCCGCGAGCCGCGGCTCAGGCGCCCTTGCGGAACACCAGGCTGGCATTGGTGCCGCCGAAGCCGAAGCTGTTGGACATGGCGCAGTTAACGCTCGCCCCTTCCACGGTCTCGCGCAGGATGGGGAAGCCCTCGGCCTCGGGATCGAGCTTCTCGATATTGGCCGAGGCGCAGAGGAAGTCGTGTTCCATCATCAGCAGGGTGTAGATGGCCTCGTTGGCGCCGGCGGCGCCCAGGGCATGACCGCTCAGGGACTTGGTCGAACTTATGGCGGGGACGTCCTCACCAAAGACCTCGCGGATGGCCTCCAACTCGCGGACGTCGCCCACCGGCGTGCTGGTGCCGTGGGCGTTGATATAGTCCACCCGCTCGTCCACCGTCGCCAGCGCCTGGCGCATGCAACGCACCGCGCCCTCGCCCGAGGGCTGCACCATGTCGTAACCGTCGGAGGTGGCGCCGTAGCCCACCAGCTCGGCATAGATCTTCGCGCCGCGCGCGCGGGCATGTTCCAGCTCTTCGAGTACCACCACGCCGCCACCGCCGGAGATAACGAAGCCGTCGCGCTCGGCGTCGAAGGCGCGCGAGGCGCGCTCGGGGGTCTCGTTGTACTTCGAGGACATGGCGCCCATAGCGTCGAACATCACCGACAGGGTCCAGTGCAGTTCCTCGCCGCCGCCCGCAAAGACGATGTCCTGCTTGTTCATCTGGATGAGTTCTGCGCCGTGACCGATGCAGTGCGCCGAAGTGGAACAGGCGGAACTGATGGAATAATTGACGCCCTTTATCCTGAACGCCGTGGCAAGACAGGCGGAGTTGGTGCTCGACATGGTGCGCGTCACCATGTACGGACCGACGCGGCGCACGCCCTTCTCGCGCAGGATGTCGGCCGCGGCGACGATATTGGCGGTGGAGGGTCCGCCGGAGCCCATCACCAGGCCGGAGCGTTCGTTGACCACGTCCCCTTCTTCGAGGCCCGAGTCCTCGATGGCCTGCTGCATGGCGATGTAGTTGTAGGCCGCGCCCTCGCCCATGAAACGCTTGAGCTTGCGGTCGATGAGTTCGCTGGTGTCGATGTCGAGGGCGCCGTGGACCTGGCTGCGGAAACCGAGGTCGGCGTATTCCTGGCTGAAGACGATCCCCGAGCGGGTCTCACGAAGTGCCTGGGTGACTTCTTCCTTGTTGTTGCCGATGCTCGATACGATGCCGAGCCCCGTAACCACCACGCGACGCTGTGACATGAGAACTAGAAACCTTCTGTTGAAGTAAACAGACCGACTCGCAGATCTCTGGCGGTGTAGATTTCCTTGCCGTCCACTTCCATCCGCGCATCGGCGATGCCCATGGTCAGCTTGCGCATGATGATACGCTTGATATCGACGATGTAGCGGATCATCTTCTTCTCCGGCGTCACCTGGCCGGTGAACTTGACCTCGCCGGAGCCGAGCGCACGCCCGTGCCCGGGGCCGCCCATCCAGCCGAGGTAGAAGCCGACCAGTTGCCACAGGGCATCCAGGCCGAGGCAACCGGGCATCACCGGATCACCCTTGAAGTGGCACTCGAAAAACCACAGGTCGGGTGTGATATCCATCTCGGCAATGATCTCGCCCTTGCCATAGGCGCCGCCGGTCTCGGAAATGAGGGGGATGCGCTGGAACATCAGCATGGGCGGCAGGGGAAGCTGGGCATTTCCCGGCCCGAACAGCTCACCGCGACCGCAGGCCAGCAGCTCGTCGAGGTCGTAGCTGCTCTTGCGCTCGAAATTCTGTATCACTGTGCTCATGGGATCTTAAACTTTAGTGGTCTGCTCGGGTTAGGGATGCGCCGGGCTACCGTCACGGCACCCGTGGAGCGCTATTCTACGGCAGGGCTCGCCATGAAATAAAGCCGCATTTCCCCTGATCTCAGGACGCCGCGCGGTGGAATCCCCGCTGCGAGGCGGCGATGAAATCCGCCAGCGCGCGGCAATGTTCCGAGTCCAGTGCGCGCAGGCGGGCAAGCATGTCGTCCAGTTCCGCCCTGCCATCGAAGAGGATGCGATATGCCTGCTTGAGGGCGCGCATGTCCTCGCGGCCGAAGCCCGCGCGGCGCAGGCCGACGCTGTTGAGCCCGCGCACCCGACCCGGCACGCCGTCGGTGATCATGTAGGGCAGCGCATCCTGCGTCAGCTTGGTGTTACCGCCGATCATGGCAAGACGGCCGATGTGCACGAACTGGTGCACCATGACGCCGCCGGAGATGAAGGCGCGCGAATCGATGTGCACGTGCCCGCCAATGCCGGTGGCCGGGGCGATGACGATATTGTCCGCGAGCCGGCAGTCATGGGCGACGTGGGCCTCCACCATGAGGTAGTTGCCGTTGCCCAGGCGCGTCACGCTCCCGGCCTTCGATCCACGGTGCACGGTAACGTATTCGCGCAGTACGTTGTCGTCGCCGATCTCCACGCGGCTCGGCGTGGCGGGGTCGAAGCCGAGGTCCTGGGGATCGCCGCCGATGACGGCGTGCTCGGCGACCCGGTTGTTGTTGCCCATGCGGCAGCCGCGCTTGATGACGCAATGGCTGGCCAGGTGGTTGCCGTCGCCGAGCACGACGTCCCCCTCGATGATCACGTAGGGACCGATCTCGTTGCCGGTGCCGAGGCGGGCGCCCTCGGCAACGATGGCGGTGGGATGGATACGGTTGCTCACGTCCCGGGTTCCTGTCTTTCGTATTTCTTCAGGAGTATACCCGCCTCGCCGCAGCAATCGGCCTGGCACTTGCGCGTGACGTGAACCGTTTCCGGGTCGGCACGCAGGTACTCGGCCACCGGCAGGTTCTCCGCCGCGCAGTCGCAGCCCTTGTCGTCGTAGACATAGACATGGCGCAGGCCTTCTTCGCGCGCCATGGCGGCGGCCCGGTGCATGATGGGTGTCGGCGTCATGGGCAGGTGGCCGAGGCGATAGGCGGGAAAGAAGCGCGTGATGTGCCAGGGACTGTCGGCACCGAGGGTGCGGGCGATCCAGCGACTGATGCGGCGCAGGCCGTCCTCGTCGTCGTTGTGACCGGGGATGATGTTGGTACGCGTCTCCACGTGGATACCCAGTTTGTGCGCCGTGTGAATGGAATCGAGCACCGCCTCCACGCTGGCGGCGCCGCAGATCCCCTTGTAGAAGTTGTCGTCGAGGCTCTTGATGTCGGAACACAGCACGTCGATGACCGGCGCCACCAGCTCCAGCGCCTCGGCGGTAACGAAACTGTTGGAGACGTACACCGTGTAGAGGCCGGCCTGCCTGGCCAGGCGCGCCGCGTCGAGTACGTATTCCAGCCACACCGCCGGTTCCGAGTAGGTGAAGGCGATCCCCTGCACCCCCCAGGCCAGCGCGGTCTCCACCAGCTTCTCCGGCGATGCCCAGGCGGCGGCCGACTCGCCGCGCGCGAGGCGATCCAGCTCGCTCACACCCCAGGAGATCTCGAGGTTGTGACAACCCTGGCAACGAAAGTTGCAGCCGTAACTGCCCACCGACATGACCCGGGTGCCGGGGCGAAAATGCCGCACCGGCTTGTCCTCGATGGCGCCGACGTCGATGGCCGAGAGGATACCGTAGGAAAGGTTATAGAGCCTGCCGTGGCGATTGACGTGGGTCTGGCAGAATCCGCGTTGTCCGTGGCGCAGCTTGCAACGCCACAGGCACAGGTGGCAGCGCACCGTGCCGTCGCCGCAGCTCTCCTGCAGGCGCGTGGGCACCAGCTGGTAGCCGCTGTTTTCCTCCGTCGTGCTGTCGCTCATGGGGACTCCTTAAGATAGATGCAGATCTCAGCCGGCGGCGGCCAGCGGTTTCCACAGGGGGGTGATGACGATGCGCAGGCGGGCATGGGCCTCGCGCAGGGCGGCCTCCACCACGGCGGGGGTCGCGCCGCGGGCGAAGATGAAGCCGAGGTAGCTGGCGCCCTCAGGCAGCGGCACCAGTTCGTGACCTTCGCGGATCTGGATATCGATGTCCTCGATGCCCGGCACCCGCTGCGCGGCGAGGATCCCCTCGACACGCTTGAAGATCCCGGCGCGCGGGATGGGGATCATCATCACCCCGGCGGCACCGGCCTCGCCGGCCGCGGCCGGCATGACCACGGTCCGGCCGCTGGCATGGCGCAACACCAGTTGCTCCAGAGTGAGCCCTGTGCCGAAACGCAACAGGCGCGCGCACAGGCCGCCGATGGTGCGCGCGGCCAGCTCGATGATCCACACGCCTTCGTCGTTGAGACGGCACTCGGCATGCACTGGCCCCTCGCGCAGGCCGAAGGCCGCGCAGGCCGCCGCCACCTCCGTCTCGATGGCGGCGAGACGCGCGGCATCGAGGCGCGAGGGCGTAACATAGAGGGTCTCCTCGAAGAAGGGCCCGTCGAGGGGATCGGGCTTGTCGAACACCGCCAGCAGTTGCAGCCGTCCTCCTTCCAGCATGGCCTCCACCGCCACCTCGGTGCCGGGCACGAAGCGCTCCAGCAGGGCCTCGCCGCGTTCCTCCGCGGCCAGCCGCGGCTCGCAGGCAAGCAGGGTGCGCAGGCGCGCCAGGCCCGCGTGCAGTGCCTCGGTATCGTCGGCGCGCATGACGCCGCGACTCGCCGACAGGGACAGGGGCTTCATCACCAGCGGGAAACCCACCCGGCCCGCGGCCCGTTCCAGTGCTTCCTCATCGGCATCGAGCCTGATGCGGGCGAAGGCGGGCACGCGCACGCCGCGTTCGGCGAGGCGCGCGCGGGCGAGATCCTTGCGCCGCGCCAGGCGCACCGCGGCGGCGGGATTGTGCGGCAGGCCCAGCGCGGCCGCGGCGCGGCTGGCGAGTTCCACGACACTGTCGTCGGTGCCGAGCACGGCCCCGAAGGGCTGTTTGCGGGCGGCCTCGAGGATGCGCGCCAGCGCCGCCTCGCTGTCCGCGGGATCGATGTGCAGACCCTGGGCGTAACTGCTGACGATGGAGTGTTCGCCACGCGAGGCCACCAGCACCTCGAGCCCCAGCTCGGCGGCGGCGCGCAGGAAGGGGCCGGTACGATAACTGCCGTGGGGCGCGATGAGCAGGACGCGCCGGGGAGCGCTCACGGGATCAAACCGGGGCGGCAGGGAGGCGGGACGGGGTCAGGCGCAACCGCCACCGGCGGCGCCGCCGCAGCCGCCGCAGACGCCGGCGCCGCCGACGCTCTGGAAGACGTTGTTGAAGATGAAGCTGGCATTGAGACCCTGCTGGCGGAAGTCGATCTCGCAACCGCGCAGGTAGGCCAGCGCCACGGCATCCACCATGAGACGAAAACCGTCGCCCTCGAGGACCTTGTCGAAGGGCGTGGTGCCCTCGGCATAGGTCATGCCGTAGGTCAGGCCGCTGCATCCGCCACCGCTGACGAAAACGCGGATCCCCGCCATCTCGTCTTCCGACTGGGCGAGCAACTGGGCCAGCTGTTCCGCGGCGGCGGGGGTGACGCTGACTTCCTCGGGCTTCAACTGGGTGTCGAACTCTACGGCGGCTTCACTCATGATCATTCCTCTCCGGCGACGGGGCTGCCGAACCCATGTCAGGGAATATCATGACTGGCAAGCCCGGCCGCATCGCGGTAAATTATACGGCCATTTTATCACCAGCCCGCCGGATCCGCGCAACTTTCGTCCGTCCCAGGCCGGCAATCACGCAACAGGGAACTCAATACACCCATGGCACATACGGTCTTTTGTCAGGTACTCAAACGCGAGGCCCCCGGCCTCGACGCCCCACCCCACCCCGGTGAACTGGGTCAGCGCATCTACGAGAATGTTTCCGCCGAAGGCTGGAAACAGTGGCTGGAACGCCTCACCATCATCCTCAACGAGAACGGCATCAGCACCGCCGATCCCGCCAGCCTCGAAGTCATCGAACAGCACATGCTGGGCTTTCTCTTCGGCGAGGGCGATCTCGGCAAAATGCCACAGGGCTTCGTCCCCCAGGGCCAGAAGAAGTAGTCCCGCCCCTCCGTGTCGTGTCACGTGACGGGATGATGAAATATTGCAGCCAGTGCGGCCACGCCGTGGAGGAACGCGTGCCGGAGGGCGACAACCTGCCGCGCCACGTCTGTCCCGCCTGCGACACCATTCATTACCACAATCCCAAGATCGTCGCCGGCTGCCTGCCGGTATGGGGGGACCAGGTGCTGCTGTGCCGCCGCGCCATCGAGCCCCAGTACGGGCGCTGGACGCTGCCGGCGGGTTTCATGGAAAACGGCGAGACCGTGGAGCAGGCGGCGCTGCGCGAGTCCTGGGAAGAAGCGCGTGCCAACGTGGATATCATCGAGCTCTATACCCTCTACAGCCTGCCGCACATCAACCAGGTGTACATGATGTTTCGCGCCGAGCTGCGCGATACCAGCTTCGCCGCCGGGCCGGAGAGCCTCGAAGTGGCCCTCTTCGACGAGGCGGACATCCCCTGGGAAGAACTGGCCTTTCGCACCATCGCCGAGACCCTGCGCCACTACTTCGCCGATCGCCGCAGCGGCGACTTCCGCTTCCACATGGGCACCATCGATCGCTCCAACCGCATGGCGCCGCCACAGCGAAGCTGAGCCGGCAGGGCCGTCAGGCGCGAAGGGAAAAGCCTCTTCCCGTGCACCCGGTACACGCCGTGCTCAGTCCGGGTCTTCCTGCAACCATCGCTGCACCTCCTGCGGCAGTTCCGGCCAGTCCATCATCCGGCGTTGCCAGCGCAGCTCGCTCAGCCACCAGTCGTCATCCTTTTCCCAGCGGCTGGTGACGACAAAGAGACTTATCTGCTCCGGCAGGCGGGCATTGGTGCCGCTGAGGACGGCATTGAAGCGCAGCTCGGCGCGTCGGCCATCGAGTTCCATATCGAGGCCATAGACGAAGACATGCACCTTTTTGAAGCGCTGGAAGTAGATCAGCATCAGGCGCCTGGCATCGATGGCGATGCCCTCGCCCCTGACCATCAGGCCCGGGCGCACGTGTTCCAGCGCCGCGCTGCCGTCGCGGGCGTTGAGCGCGCTCACGCCGGCGTCGATGTATTCACGCAGGATGTCCTCGTCGGAAGGGGGACTGCAGGCGGACAGGGAGAATAGCAGGAGCGCGGCGAGACCCGCAGCGGCCATGCAACGGCCGGCCGGCGGTCTCACGCCAGGTCTTCCTCGCCGACGGCATTGATGCCCTCGTTGTCGCGGCTGAACTTGGAGCGATAGAGGGCGCGGTCCACCCGCCCCATGAGGGTACGGAAGTTGTTGCCGTGTTTCGGCGCCTCGCCCAGTCCGATGCTGATGCCGATCTCGAGGGCATTCCTCTCCGCCCATTCCTGCAACTCGCGCTGGATGCGTTTGGCCACCGGCACTGCTGCGTGCAGCGGCGTATCGCGCAACAGAAGCACGAACTCGTCGCCACCGTAGCGGCCGGCCACGTCCTGGTCGCGCACTGCGCCGCGGATGATGTTGGCAACCTCCATGAGCACACGATCACCCTCGTTGTGGCCGAGACTGTCGTTGACCTGCTTGAAGCGATCGAGATCGGCGAACAATACCGTCATTACCGAGCCGTTACGCTCGGCATCGTCGATCATGGCGGTGGCGGCGTCCTGCACGATCTTGCGGTTGACGAGGCCGGTGAGGGGGTCAAGACGGCTGTTGTGCTCGACGTCCCTGTGCGAGGCATCGACACGGCGCATGAGGATGTAGGCATAAACGAGAATGATGCCGCCAAAGATGTTCAGGAAGATCACCCCCGAACTGATCTCGTGAAAGGAACCGCTGTAGCGCAGGGAAAGTGCAATCATGGCGGCAAGAAAACTGCCGAGCAGGGCCTCGGAAAAACACCGAATACCGTAGCGCATGCCGTTCCCCAGCACGATGACGATGTAGATCATCGAGTTCAGCGGCACGACGAAGGGATCGAAATAGACCACGATGGAGACGACGACGATATCCACCCACATGGCGAGGCGGAAGCGAAAGATGGAATCGTGCTTGAAATAGGCGTGCACGAAGGACATGGTCAGCCAGATGAAATACAGCCCCAGCACGATATTGACGGTGGAACGGCTGGCGGTCTCGTCGCCGAAAACGAAATTGAAATAGATGATGCCGAGGATGCCGAAGAGATAGCGGGTGAGAAACTGCACGCGCTGATCCGCCCAGCGCGGAATCACCCAGGCCCGGCGGCGTCCCGGCAGGTACCGATGCACGCGCCGCCGCTCGGGCATGCTCCCGTCTCTGTCGCCCTGTGATCTCTTTTCCACGTTACGGTCCCCAAATCCGGCTTGTTGTTCTACTCAGTGTGCGACAAGGCACACAGGCTGTCCCGCGGACACGGAACACCCGCGTATGGTACAGGCTCACCCGTCAATATTATAGGGAGGGAACTCCCGCCGGGTCGGGAAAATGCGCGAGCCACCAGCCACACCGGGCGGGCGTGGAAAACCCGGGGTCTGCAAACCATGGTGGGAATTGGAACCTTGTTCAGTCCCGCGACACGGCGCTGTCCATGCGCAGCGGAGGAGTCTGGCGATGCAGGAACCAGCGATCCATCACCATGTGGCGGATGAACCAGCGCATGCCGAGCAGTTTCTGGCCGAGGAAGCGCACCAGCCATTCGGGCAGGCGATCGGTGAAGGTACGCTGCTCCCGTGTGCCGAGGTGGGCCTGCAGCTTCTCGGCATAGGCGGCCAGCGCCGTCGCCGGGTACGCGCCCTCGCAGGCGCCGATCACCGCCGCGGCGATGAGGGCCGATTCGATGGCGGGCCGGATCCCCTCGCCGCTCTGCGGGTAGGCGAGCCCGGCGGCATCGCCGACGAGCATGGCGCCATCGCGCACCAGCTCGCGCCGGGCATGGGGATAGAGCAGGTAGGCATGGCCCTGGAAACGGCCCGGCAGCGCCGCCGGGATCTTGCCCGCCGCAGCCAGCGCCTCGCAGAAGCGCTTCACGTGCTCGGCGAGACGGTGGTTGTCCTCGCGACCGAGGCCGATGTTGAGATAGTCGCCCTTGCGCACCACCCAGCCGTAACCCTTGAGATCTTCGCAGAAAAACAACTCCGGCATCTGCGGGTCCACCGGGCAGTCGCGCGCCTGCGCCGGGCTCATGCGGAATTCGATCTCCTGGGCGCGCACCGCCAGCTCGCCGGCGCCGGGGCGCGCGCCGAAGACGTGGCGGGCAACGGGGCAGAAATGGCCGCCCGCGCCCACCAGCAGCCTGCAACGGTATTCGCCGTTGACCAGGTAGCCGTCGCCGTCGCGCTCGATGGACTTCACCGCCACGCCCTCGTGGATCACCGCGCCGCTGCGGCGCAACAGGTAGTGGTCGAATTCGCAACGGCGGATGCCGTAGCTGATGGGCTCGCCGTGGTAGTCGGCCTCGATCTCGCGCCCACCCATGAGACTGACACGGAAACCGTGCACCGGCTGCAAGAGCTGATCGCGGGCGTAGTCCTCGAGGTCCAGTTCCAGCTCGCTGATCACCGCCGGGGTGATCCAGCCGGCGCAGACCTTGTCGCGAGGGTAGCGGGCCTTGTCGAGGAGGTGCACGTCGCGCCCCTGGCGGCGCAGCGCCCAGGCCAGGGTCGCGCCCGCCGGACCGCCGCCGATGATGAGGACGTCGCATTCCGTCACGGCGCGGGCCTGCTCAGGCGGGAAGACATGCCGCGCTATTCATACAGGTGCCTGCGCGACCAGGGCAGCTCGTGGCGTTCCGGGCCGGTGAACATCACCTGATAGAGTTGCAGCTCGTTGGTGGTAAAGGCCGCGATGGAGCCCGCCAGGTAAAGGCGCCAGGCGCGGATGAAGTTCTCGTCGAAAGACTCGCGGATGGTATCGAGACTGGCCTCGTAGCGCTCCAGCCAGTGACGCAGGGTCTTCGCATAGTGCAGGCGCAGGTTCTCCACGTCCTGCACGGCAAACTCGTGCGGCTCGAAGATGTCCATCATCTCGGCCAGGCTCGGCGGGCAGGCGCCGGGGAAGATGTGCTTTTCGATCCAGGCGTTCATCAGGCCCGGCCGGCGTCGCCCGATGGTGTGGATCAGGCCGCGCCCCTCGGACTTGAGGCAGCGGTGAATGACATCACCCAGCTCGCGGTAATACTTCGGGCCGACGTGTTCGAGCATGCCCACCGAGACAAAGACATCGTAGATGCCGGTGATGTTGCGGTAGTCGTCCTCGATGTATTCCACACGATCGGCGAGGCCTTCTTCCTCCGCCTTCTGGCGCGCGAACTTCACCTGCTCGTGGGAGATGTTGTAGGCCTTCACCGTGACGCCGTAGTGCCGCGCCATGAAACGCGCCAGGCCGCCCCAGCCGCAACCGGCCTCCACCACCGTGTCACCGGGTTGCAGTTGCAGCTTGCGGCACACGTGGTGCAGTTTCGCCACCTGGGCCTCCTCCAGCGTCATGTCGGGCTCGGGATAATAGGCGCAGGTGTACTGCATGGCCTCGGTGTCCAGCCACAGGGCGTAGAAGTCGTTGCCGATGTCGTAGTGGTGGTGGATGTTGTGGCGCGAACCGCTGAGGGTATTGCGCCGCGGGCGCTTGTTGATCCACTTGAGCAGACGCACGGCGGCGCCGCTGTCGCCGGCGTCGCGCAGGCCGCGGTAACTCCATTCGAGGAACTGCACCAGATCGCCGTCCACCTCGATTCGCCCGGCGCTGTAGAGCCGCCCGAAGTGGAGCTCGGGATCGAGCATGACCTTCCACAGGGCCGCGCGGTCGTGGATGCGCAGGCCGAAGCGGGCCTTGCCCTCTCCGGGCCCGACGATGCTGCCGTCCCAGAGGTGGATGGCGAAAGGCGGATCGCCGACGACATCGAGCAGCTTGCGCGCCAGCCAGCGATCGAGCCGCGAGGCGCCCTCCGCCGAGGCCGGCGGTGTACCGAGGCCGGAACCGGCCCCGCCTGCCTCCGCATCCAGCGAGGCCAGTTTCTCTTCGTTGACTCCCATGTCCAGACTCCCCGTACGCGCACCTCTTGCTTTTATTGAATCGCGCAGCGACCGCAAGCGCATGGCCGGCTCCGCGAGGCCCGTCGTCATGTACCCGGGTAACTTACACGGGAACCGCGGCGATGGTCAAACGCCCACGTGGCGCGTCCCCGCCCCCGTCCGGCGGGGTGCGCCAGAGTGACGCCGTCACTGTATGCCGGTGGCGGAAAACTGGCACAATGGGGGCATGCACCCCACCCCGCCGGACGGGGGCGGGGACGCGCCACGCGGGCGTTTGACCATCGCCGCGGTTCCCGTGTAAGTTACCCGGGTACATGACGACGGGCCTCGCGGAGCCGGCCATGCGCTTG
>JALTLF010000194.1 GCA_027005735.1 Chromatiales bacterium
TGCGATCAGCCTGCCGCGGCGCGGGAGGCGCGCTTGCGATCGCTCTCCAGCAGGATCTTCTTGCGCAGGCGGATGTGGTTGGGGGTCACTTCCACCAGTTCGTCGTCGTCGATGAACTCCAGCGCCTGTTCGAGGCTCATGCGCACCGGTGGAGTAAGAAGAATGTTCTCATCCGAACCGGCGGCGCGGATGTTGGTGAGCTGCTTGGCCTTGAGCGGGTTGACCACCAGATCGTTGGCGCGCGAGTGGATGCCGATGAGCATGCCCTCGTAGACTTCCTCGCCGTGGCCGATGAACAGCCGCCCGCGCTCCTGCAGGTTGAACAGGGCATAGGCCAGCGCCTTGCCGGCACCGTTGGCGATGAGCACGCCGTTGATGCGCTGGCCGTAGTCGCCCTTCTTGTAGGGGCCGTAGTGGTCGAAGACGTTGTACAGCAGGCCCGTGCCCTGGGTGGCGGTGAGGAACTCGGTACGAAAACCGATGAGCCCGCGCGCGGGGATGAGGTAGTCGAGGCGCACGCGGCCCTTGCCGTCGGGCACCATGTCTTTCAGATCACCGCCGCGCTCGCCGAGCTTTTCCATCACCGCGCCCTGATGCTGCTCCTCCACGTCCACGGTGAGTTGCTCGTAGGGTTCCTGCAACTCGCCGTCCACTTCGCGGATGATGACCTCGGGTCGCGAGACGCCCAGCTCGTAACCCTCGCGGCGCATGTTCTCGATAAGAATGGAGAGATGCAGTTCGCCGCGGCCGGAGACGCGGAACTTGTCCGGGTCGTCGGTCTGTTCCACGCGCAGGGCGACGTTGTGGATCAGTTCGCGCTCGAGACGCTCCTGGATCTGGCGCGAGGTGAGGTACTTGCCGTCCTTGCCGGCGAAGGGCGAATTGTTGACCTGGAAGGTCATGCTCACCGTGGGCTCGTCCACGCTGAGCGGCGGCAGGGCCTCGACATTGGCGGGATCGCACAGGGTATCGGAGATGTTGAGCTTGTCCACGCCGGTGAAGGCGATGATGTCGCCGGCCCGGGCGCTCTCCACCTCGATGCGCTCGAGGCCGCGGAAGCCCATGATCTGCAACATGCGCACGTTGCGCGTGTTGCCCTCGCGGTCGATGAGCGTCAGCGGCGTGTTGGTTTTCACCGTGCCGCGCGCGATGCGCCCGATGCCGATGACGCCCACGTAGCTGTTGTAGTCCAGCGAGCTGACCTGCAACTGGAAGGGTGCATCCACGTCCACATCGGGCACCGGCACGTGTTCGACAATGGCCTCGAACAGGGGGGTCATGTTCCCATCACGAACGTCTGCATCCAGGCCAGCGTAACCGGACAGTCCCGAGGCGTAGATCACCGGAAAGTCCAGTTGCTCATCGCTGGCGCCGAGGCGGTCGAAAAGATCGAAGGTCTGATCCAGCACCCAGTCCGGGCGCGAACCGGGGCGGTCGATCTTGTTGATGACGACAATGGGCTTGAGGCCCCGCGCCAGCGCCTTCTGGGTGACAAAGCGCGTCTGCGGCATGGGGCCCTCGACGGCATCCACCAGCAGCAGCACCGAGTCCACCATGGACAGCACGCGCTCCACCTCGCCGCCGAAGTCGGCGTGGCCCGGCGTGTCGACGATATTGATGTGGTAGTCGCCCCAGTCGATGGCGGTGTTCTTGGAGAGGATGGTGATACCGCGCTCGCGCTCCAGGTCATTGGAGTCCATCACCCGCTCCTGCACCTCGCCGCGGCTCTCGAGGGTGCCGGACTGCTGCAGAAGCTGATCCACGAGCGTGGTCTTGCCGTGGTCGACGTGGGCGATGATGGCGATATTTCTTAAATTTTCAACAGCTTGCATTAACTTATTCCGGTGCATGGCGGGCCGCGAGGCCCTCTGGGCGGCGCATTATATACATAAATACCCCGCTGGCCGGTGACTTTTTCACCACCGGCAGGGAATACGACGTAATACTAAAAGCGTTAACCGCCGCACGTCTCGCACTAGGTCCGCCGTCTAGAATTACGGGGTGTTCCCCCGCACGCGGTCCGCCCGAGGCGCTCGGGTGTCATTTCCCTGACAAAAACATGGAGTTAGTGTGTCTATGCCTGGTTACCGTTTTCTCCCCGGCAGGAGCGCCGGGCCGCTGATCAGTCTCGTCGCCACCCTGGTGCTGGCGGCATGCAGTGGGGGAAATTCCCCGCCGCCCACCGTTCCGCCACGTGTGGCGGTCAATGCCACCGTCACGGTGAACTGGACCGCGAGTCCCGATGCGGAGGTCAACGCCATGGGCGGGGGTTATCGCGTGTATTACAGCAGTAACTCGAACTTTGACACCAACGATGCCGGCGTGCAGATGGTGGACGTGCCCTACAACGGCATGGCGACGCCCACCACGGCACAACTGAACATCAACCTCAGCGGCACCTGGTATATAAAGGTAGTGGCCTACTCGGCGCTGAACCCCCCCGGCGGCAACAGCGGCTCCGTCAGCGCGCCCTCCGCGCAACTCGCCATCTCGGTTCCCGCTCCCTGAGACAAAAGGACTTGCCAATGATTCTGAAATTCATGCGTTCATTCATGCCGCTGCTGGTACTGCTTCTTGCCAGTAGTCCCGTGCTGGCCGAGGTCCCCACCGACATCCAGGGCCGCCCCCTGTACGTGGAAGGCGAAGTACTGGTGAAGTTCCGCGACAGGGTACCCATGCCGCAGCAGGCCGAGTGGATCGAGTCGCTGGGTCATGGCCACCGGGCGGTCAAGGCAGGCCCGCGTGGCGCCGCGGTCCAGGTGGTGAAACTCAACAGTGCCATGAGCATGGCCAACGCCATGGCCACCTACGCCGCCAACCCGGACGTGGAGTATGTGCAGCCCAACTACATCTATTACCCCACCGTCGCGCCCAACGATGCGCAATACGGGCAGCAGTGGGGTTACCGCAACGTGGCTCAGGCGGTGAACGGCGCCGTCGGGATCGCCGGCATGGATCTGGACATGGAACTGGCCTGGAACGAGATCACCGACTGCCGTGGCCCGGATCCGGTCAACAACCCGGTCATCGTCGCGGTCATCGACACCGGCGTGAACTATACCCACCAGGACCTGGCCGCAAACATGTGGACCAACGGCAGCGAGATCGCCGGCAACGGCGTGGATGACGATGGTAATGGCTACATCGACGATGTCCGTGGCTGGGATTTCATCGGCCCGACCAACAACCTGGCCAACCTGCTGCCCGACAATGATCCCATGCCCAGCGATGCCAGCGGTCACGGCACCCACGTGGCCGGCACCATAGGCGCGGTGGGCAACAA
>JALTLF010000195.1 GCA_027005735.1 Chromatiales bacterium
AACACGGTGCGTCGAGGTGCACGAAAACCCGACCACGGCGGCGACTTCCAGGGGATCCGTTGTGTGATCAACACCGACCAGCCGCTACCGGTTACGCCATTGCCGGTCCGCCATTCGCCAGCGCCACTTGCACCCTTACGGGTCCCTGCGCCGACGCGGGCGCCTTCTCCGGCAGGGCGTTGATCCAGCGGTCCCAGGTTTGTGAGTCCCAGTCAAGCAGATCCATCAGGCGCGCCTGATTCTCGCGGCGCACGGCGGCCTTTTCGGAGCCACTGCGCCCGGTGCCCACGTCGATCCCCATGTGTTCCAGCACTTCCTGGGCATCGCGGCGGCTCTGGATCCACTCCAGAATACGCAGGGCGGCGTTTTTCGCCGCATCGCTCTCCCAGGGGCGTTCTGAGAGCACATACAGGAGTCGGCCCTTGACCTCGGGCGCGGTGTATTTCAACAACATGGAATTACGCCGGACGGCTTCGATGACGCGATCGGCATTGTCGAAGGCCGCCTGGCGCTCCTTCCACCATGAAACAACCTGCGCGCCTTCACGAAGGATCTGCATGGCACGGATACCGAAGAAGTACATGCCGGCATCCACCAGGTCGAGATCCAGCAGGGCGCGATAGGCCAGGGTGCAGTATTGCTCGTAGATCTCCTCCACGCCCAGCTCTTCGGAGGCCTCGAAGATATCCACGATGCTAAAGTCGTTGTCGCGTAACTGGGTATAGACAAAGGTGACGAAATAATAGATGTGCTTGGCGCCGACGGAGAACTCCAGGCTGCCACCGAAGCCCACGCCGAGGGCCGCCCCGGCCCTGGCCTTGATCAGGAACTTCCCGCTGAGATCGTAGGTGATGGCAAACTCCGCTTTGGCACCTGCGCCGGCGCTGGCGGTGCCGGAGAGGCCCACCGAGCCCAGATCCACGAAACGGTTAACATAGTCGTCCCGGAGGACCTGGTTCAACGGCGTCAGGCCATCTTCAATATTGCCCGCCTCGGCGACTTCCGTGCCCGCGCGCTCCTCGATGACCGCCGTGGGCTCGGGACACTTCCACTGGATAAAGGCCTTGCAGCCTGCCGTGGCCTGGGCGCCGATGAAGGCGGAGACCTCGGTGCTTGCCCCAAGCGGGGCATCCGTGTTCTCGGTGCCGACGGCCGCCGCGTTCATGGCGCCGGGGGTTTGTGTGGTATCGGTATCGGTGGCGGCAACGCCCTCATCGCGTACACCGCGAACATGCAGCTTGCCCTTGCGGACATTGACGCTGACGTTGGCGGCGCCCACGACATTGGCACCGGCAAAGCCGGACAGATAGGCCTCGAAGCGCGCCCGCAGGTGGCCGAGGCTGTAGGTGGTCACCGGCCGCCCCTCGCGGGTATCTTCGACCAGTTCATAGAGCCGCCACTCCACGCGCCGGTTGAGTTCGGATTCGTTGAGGGTCTGGGTGCGGGGCTGGGCCTCGCCCAGGCCCACGAAGGGGGGATCCATGAAGCGATCTTTCGGCACCACCTGCTTGTCCAGGCCGCGCAGCATGTACTGGGCGATGAGCATGCGCAGGGTCATGCGGCCATTGGGGCTGTTGGGATTGACCCTGCCGGTGGGTTTGAGTGAGCCGCCATGGGCGGCGTTGTACCAGCGCTGGAAGGCGCGCAGGCCGTCGCGGGTCTTCTCACCATCCAGCCCGTCTTCCTTGAGGCCGCCGGCGCCGGTTTCCGGCCCGAGGTAGTTGAGCATGATCTGCACTTCCCGCGTGCCCCATTCGTTGGCGACGAAGCGGGCGAGCCAGGCGTTGACCTCGAAGGTCATGAGTTGCCATACCACCTCCGCGCGGCGCCGGCTGATGGCCAGGTTGGCCGCGTCGCTGCCCGGCGCATCGGCGTGGCCGACGATCTGGAGTCTGGCGCCGCCCGCGGCGGACTGATCGGCGAGTTTCCAGCTGGCGGCGAGCTCGCGCAGGGCCTCCATGGCATGGGGACGGGGAAAGGTGCGGTTGAAGTCGAAGGTGCCGGGGCGGGTGACGGCGACTTTCATGTCGCGCCAGATCACGGGCTTGTCGCCCACCTTGGGGACCCGTATCTCGATGCCCTCGTTGGAAGGGAGTTCCATGGTGCCCCAGACCTTGCCCTCGGCAAGACTGATGGCCGCTTTGGCGTTGGCCTGCAGGGCGATGCGGCCATCGAAGGGCTTGAAGTCGAGGGAAGCCGTACCACCGTAGGCGTAGCGCATGAAGCGCGCCTCGGCGCCGGCGTCGAACATGTAGCTGGGGAGATCGGTTTTGGCGAGCCGCTCTATCCACAGCTGCCTGTTTTCTTCAAGGTCCGTTTCAAAGTACGCCCAGTCAATATCCCTTATTTCACTTACGAATAATCTATGTTCTTGATCCTCGGAATTCTCCCAGATATCGACCACCTCCGACTGAAATCGCCCAAAGTCGTCTTCATCGAAGGGGGCATCATCCACCGCCTTCCCTTCGTTGTCCTTTTTCGGATCCAGCAGCCACAGCAGTTGCTGGCGGCGTCTGGCGTAGTCTCGCAGGCGCACCTTGCAGTTCTCGTTGACGCTTTCCATCCACTTGTCGATGGCATGGCTCCAGTGCTCCGGAAGCAGGCCCATGCCCGGTGACCAGTAGGCCGACGGGATGGTGCCGGAATCCGGTTCCAGCCACTCCCACTCGTGAGCCTTGACGGTGCGCGCGTCGATGACTTCCTGGATCTTCTGCTTGATGGGGCCGGCCACGATACGTTTCTCGACATTGCGGCCGGAAGCGCGGAGCAGGAGCGCCTTCTCCCTTTCCGTGAGCTTCAATTTTTCGACATTGGCATAGTACTGATCCCGCGCCCCGTCCACAGCCCGCGCCCCCGCCTGGCCGAAGTTCTCGCGTTGGATCCGCATGCTATCCAGCAGCATCCTGGGCACGATCATCTCTTTCCTGCCGCTGAGCGGGATCGCCGCGGCCGTGAGTTCATGCAGGGGTGGGGTATGCCCACCGGGGGTGTCAGCGGCCCCCGTGAGTTCCGTGCACAGGAAGTCGGCAAGCTGGCCCTTGGCGGCGGCGATCGTCGCCGGCTCGCCGCTTGCATAAGCATCGTTTACCGCTTGGACGGCCGCGTCGAATTGTGCGGCCTTTTTCGCCAGCAACTGGTACTGACTCTCAGTCAGCGCGATGACCTCCATCGTGTCGGGTACGAAGATGGCGGTGCAATAGTTCTGCGCCTCGACGCAGACCTTCAGCCTGTCCTCGGGCGTGGAGGCGCGCAGCGTTGTCTG
>JALTLF010000196.1:0-2702 GCA_027005735.1 Chromatiales bacterium
ACGAAAATGCCCTTGAAACCTGTCGTGGATTAGACACGGCGGGGTGGCTTGTCTATCATTCGCGATACCCTCGCCGCTCGTAGCCTGTCTGCATGGATGCATGAGGGCCCGGGCCAAACCACGACACAGTGATGCCATGCAGGAAAGCCGCTGGGACAAGGTGCAGCAAATCTTCGACAGCGCCATGCAGATGGCGCCGACGGAACGTGGCGCCTACATCAAGGGCGCCTGCCGCGGCGACGACGATCTCCTCGAAGAGGTCAACACCCTCATCGGCCTCACCGGCCAACCGGCCGCCGGCGGGGGCGCCCCCCAGCCCTTCAGGCCCGACAGCGAAACCGGTTCGCTGGTGGGCCAGACCATTGGCCCCTACGAGGTACTGAGCAAGATCGGCGTGGGCGGCATGGGCGTGGTCTACAGGGCCCGCGATCTGCGCCTCGATCGCGAACTTGCCATCAAGTGCCTGCCGAGCCACATGGCGCGCGACGAGATGGCGCGCGAGCGTTTCATCACCGAGGCGAAGGCCGCCTCGCGCCTGGAACACCCCAACATCTGTTCCATCTTCGACATCGGCGAGACGCCGGGTGGCGAACTCTACATGGCCATGCCCTACTACTCGGGCCAGACCCTGGGCCAGCGTATCCGTCAGTCACCCATGCCCGCCGAGGAGGCCAGCCGGGTGATCCAGCAGGTCGCCGACGGCCTCGCCGCGGCGCACCGCAACAACATCATTCACCGCGACATCAAGCCCGCCAACATCATGCTCACCGACGGGGCGGGCGTGAAGATCCTCGACTTCGGGGTTGCCAAGATGTCGGGCGTGGAGCTTACCGGCACCGGCATCAGCGTGGGCACGGCGGCCTACATGGCGCCGGAACAGTTGATGGGCAACAAGGATATCGATCACCGCGTCGATATCTGGGCGGTAGGCGCGATGCTCTACGAGATGCTCAGCGGCAAGCGGCCCTTCGGTGGTGACACCATCTACGCTGTCATCTATTCCGTGCTCTACAACGATAAATCCCTTGACGAGGAGCTCGCCGACATCCCCGACACGCTGCGCAAGATTATCGCCGGCTGCCTGGTGCGCGAACCGGACAAGCGCTTCGCTTCCATGAACGAACTGCTCGAGGCGTTGTGCGGCAGCCCGGCGCCTCCGCCTCCCGTCAGTCATGGCTCACATGCTTCGGCGCCGCCCACCGAGCTTGCCGATCGCAGTACCCAGGGCGGCTGGGATGAGCACACCATCGATACCCTGTGCGAGCTGCTGCTGCCCCAGCTCGGACCCATCACCCGGGTACTGGTGAAAAAGACCGCCAGTCGCTCGGACAACTTGGACGATCTCCTTAATGGTCTCGCTTCGCACCTCAGCGACGATGACCGGCGGCACAACTTCATTCGCCACGCGCGCGCACGCCTGCTCAGCACCAGCAAGGGGGGTGGCATCAACGGCCTCACCACCCGGCAACTCCAGGCCGTCACCCTGACCGAGGCACAACTCGAGCGGCTTGAAACGACTTTCAGCACCTTCGTGGGACCCATTGCCAGGGCCATGATCGCGCGGGCGCGCAAGAAGTTCCCGGACTACGAGAGCCTGTGTAACTTCCTGGCCGAAAACATCGAGAATGCCGACGAACGCGCCACCTTTCTCAGGGCGGTGACGGAAAAATAACTGCGTTCCGGAACGCGATGCGCCGCCACGAATGAGGCAGGGCAAACCGAAGGCAAGCTGGCTTTTTCTGACAACACAACTGGTTTCATAAAGGAGCATGGACTCATGGGGATCCGTCTCAAGTTCAACCTCGTCATGCTGGCGACCTTCGCCGTGGGCATCACCGCGGCCGGTCTCATTTCACACAGGATGTTGCAGGACAATGCACGCGAGGAGATCCTCCACCGCGCCGGCATCCTCATGGAGGCCGCGTTGGCGGTGCGCCATTACACGGTCAACGAGGTCCGGCCCCTGCTGGCGGAACGCATGAAGGAAGAATTCCTGCCGCAGTCGGTGCCCGCCTACGCCGCTACCACCAATGTCGCGCTACTGCGCAAGCGCTACCCGGAATACAGTTACAAGGAGGCCACGCTCAATCCCACCAACCCCGCCTCGCGGGCGACGGACTGGGAGACGACCATCATCGACCATTTCCGCAACCGCGACGATGCCAGGGAGCTGGTGGGTGAACGCCCCACCGCCACCGGTCCCAGCCTCTACCTGGCGCGCCCCATCCGCATCAGGAACATCGGCTGCCTGACCTGTCATGGCGAGGTGGACAATGCACCGCAAACCATGCTCGCACGCTATGGCCGCGCCAACGGCTTTGGCTGGCAGATCAACGAAGTGGTGGGGGCACAGATCGTCAGCGTGCCTATGTCGGTACCCCTGCAGCGTGCCGAGGAGACCTTCCGCACCTTCATGGTGTCACTGGTGGGCGTATTCCTTGCCATCATCCTCATCCTCAATATCCTGCTGCACTACATCGTCGTGCGCCCGGTGCAGCGCATGTCCGCCATTGCCCACGAAGTCAGTCTCGGCAACCTGGATGCGCCGGAGTGCGAGGCGCGCGGCAAGGACGAAGTAGCCTCGCTGGGCCAGTCCTTCAACCGCATGCGCCGCAGCATGGTCAACGCGCTGAAGATGCTCGACGAGTAATCACGCCGGGCAGTTCTTTCGCGCCACAGGCTGCGCCCCCTGCCTCAGTCCG
>JALTLF010000196.1:2802-12197 GCA_027005735.1 Chromatiales bacterium
CGCCGGTTGCCGTAGGCAAAAAACTCCTCGATGCTGGTCACCACCGCGCCGCTCTCGATGAGGGAGTGCACGATGACCGCCTCGCCCGTGTCCTCGTCCACGTGCAGCATGGCGACGTGGGAAAAATTGCCCGGGTAGGGATTGCCCCGCGCGATGAGCGCCGAGGTGGGCGCGCCGCCGCGCGAGAGGATGATGTCACCGCTGTAGAGGGTCACGCCCTCGATCTCCACCGCCGGCACCTGGCGCAGTACCTCGTCCGGGGCGAGACGTGACAGGGGCGGGAACTCGGTGGCGGGATTCTGGACGAGGGCCTCTTCGATGGCGTTGCGACCACCGTAGATCACGCGATAGACGGCGTCGCGTACCGCCTCCTCGTCCAGGGGCCAGTGGCGTGCCGCGTCGAGCACCGCGAGGCGCGCCCGGTGAATGGCCGCCTGGGCCGGAGTGAGCAGTTCGGGCTGGGCGGCCGCCAGCGCGGTCAAGCGGAATTGCAGGGTCTCGAGGCGCGTCAGCAGTGCCACTGGCGGCCGTTCGCCGGCGGCGGCCAGGCGCTCGAGTTCGATATCGATTTCCTCGACGAGGACGTCGAAGGCGGGGCGAATGTCCGCCACCGGCAGCTCACGCGCAGCGAGGAAGGCCGCTTCCAACTGCCGGAACAGCTCATCCTGTTGCCAGGCGAACATGGCCCGTCGCTCCCCTGCCGTGACCAGGCCGACTGCCAGCAACATCAGGCCTGCGAAGAAAATTCCTGCTCGTGGGGCGCACACGTTCCGTCCCTGTTTTGTGGTCGGACCATTGTAGCCCCTGGCGGCACGGGATTTCACGGAGTTCCGCCTCCCGGAGTGCATCGGAGACACCGGGGCAATCCCGCCCCTCTGTACACCCCGGGGCCGGCCACCGCGTTACAGGAAAGGGAGGGCCGGGCACCGGAGAACAGATGCCGATTATCGCCGGACGGCGGCGATCCCCGTCACGAAAGGTGAGCCGGAACACTCTATAATTGCCCCTGCCGGTCGATAAACAACAGGCAGGGGGACACGAACGCGGGACCGGGGTGCGCCGCCCAAAAACCCTGCCAGGATCATGGAATAAGGCTTTGCCAGGAACCGAACGGGACACCGAATGAGCGCCAGGGAGAAACAGCCCACCGTCAAGGTCAAGCCGGTCGCCAGCATGGTGCAAATCCCCGGCTATGTGATCAGGAACGTGCTCGGCAAGGGGGGCATGGCAACGGTTTACCTGGCCATTCAGGAAAGCATCGGCCGCCAGGTGGCGCTCAAGGTCCTCGCCCCCGATCACCACGACGAGACCTTCAGCGATCGCTTCCTGCGCGAGGCGCGTATCTCCAGCCAGCTCTCGCACCCCAATATCATCACTGTCTACGACGCCGGCGTGCACCAGGGCCACCACTACATGGCCATGGAGTTCATCGACGGCAAGAACCTCAAGCAGGCGCGCAACGATCTCAGCCGCAAGGAACGCGTGGAGATCATCCGCCAGGTGGCGCGCGCGCTGGACTTCGCCGGGCAGAAGGGCTTCGTTCATCGGGACATCAAGCCCGAGAACATCATGCTGCACAGTGACGGGCGCGCCATCCTCACCGACTTCGGCATCGCGCGCAGCCACCAGGATACCACCACCGGCCTTACCGTCACCGGCAAGGCCATCGGCACGCCGCATTACATGAGCCCCGAGCAGACCAAGGGGCTCAAGGTGGATCACCGCTCCGACATCTACAGCCTCGGCGTGGTGCTCTACGAGTGTCTCGCCGGTTACGTACCCTACGACGGTCCCTCGGTGGTGGCGGTGGGCATCAAGCACATCTCGGATCCCATCCCACAGTTGCCCGACAGCATGCAGGTGTTCCAGACCATCATCAATACCGCCATGTCCAAGGATCCGGCCCACCGCTACCAGACTGCCGGCGAGATGCTGGCCGCGCTGGAGGCCATCAGCGAGGCGGAGCTGGATTACCTCGACGCCCGCGCCCGCACCCTGCCCGGCGGCGAGGACGCACAGACTTCGTCCACCATGGTCTCGGGCACGGTGCAGCAGACCTCGCTGGGTGGGGCGACGCCACCACCCGCGGTCCCGCCGGTCAGCGGCGGCGGCACGACTGCCAGTGCCGGCCGAGGCAGCGCGGCACGGGCACGAAAGCGCCCCCGTAGCCCCACCGCCATTACCGAGACCAACGAGTACAGGCGACTCATGGCGCGCAAGCGCCGCGTGCTGTTCCTGTTCCTCCTGCTGGTCGCCGGCGCCGCCGCCTGGATCTATCGCGCGCCGCTGACACGATGGTGGCAGAGCGATCTGCGTCCCCCCCTCGCCGCGCAGTTCCCGCAGATCTTTCCGCCTGCCGCGCCGCCCGTGGAGACGGCGAGACCGGCAGCGCCCGCCGTGGGCGATACCGCAGCACCCGAACCCGATACCGCCACCCCGGCCGTGGCCGCGCCCCAACAACCCACTGCTGAGACGCGCGCGCGCGTCGCGGCGCTGCGCGAGGCACTCACCTCCCGTCCCGACACCGCCGCCGAAACCGCCGTGACGCTGTTCCGCGAATACCGCCAGATCCTCGAGGCCGACCCGGAATCGGCCTGGGCAAAGGAAGGCCTGCGCGCGCTGCGCGGCTGGTTCACCGAGCAGATCCACGGCGCCCTGGCCGAAGGTCGCCTCGAGGAAGCGCGCCACCTGCTCGAGACCCTGGCGGACAATCTCCCCGAGGCGCGTTTTCGTGACCGCTTCCGCCACCTGGAACAGGAACTGCTGCGCGCCGAGACCCTGCAACTGCATCTCGCCAGGGCACGGCGTTACATCGCCGGGGACGCCCTCGTCAGCCCGGCTGGGGCCAACGCCGTGGAGGAATTGCGCGCCGCGCTGCAGGTCGAACCGGATCATGCCGAGGCACGCCAGTTACTGCGCGACATCGCCGCGCGCTACACGCGCACGGCGCGCAAGCAGCTGGCAGCCGGTAACCTGCACGACGCCATGGAATCGGTACGCACCGGCCTGCGCGTCATCGAGGGCGACCGCGAACTGCTGAGCCTGAAGGCGAAGATCCAGGCGCGCCTCGACAAGGAGGGCGCCTTCAGCGCGCAGCTGGCCCGCGCCGAACAGCAGATCCGGGCCGGCAATCTGCTCACGCCGCCCGGCAACAGCGCCTATGACATCTACAAGGCGATCCTCTTGCAGGACGCGCGTAATGAACCGGCCAATGCCGGCCTCAAGCGTATCGCCGAACTGCTCGCCGCGCAGATCCACGATGCGGTTCACGCCGGCAGGTACGAACAGGCCGGGCAGTTGCTCCAGCGGGCCGAGAGCCAACTCGGCCTCACCGCGGCCCTCGCCGACGCCAGGGCCAGCCTGGAGCAGGCCCTCTCCGCGCGTCAGCCACGCATCAGCCAGGTGATCCTCGCCAACGGCCGCATCGAGTCCATGGCGCCGCAGGCCCGCCCGGTCATCCTCAGGGCCGGCGCCCCCTTGCACGTGGCCTTTGCCTACCTGAACTTCAAGGAAGCCATTACCATCCTCGAGGCCCGCGTCATCGACCGCCGGGGCCAGGCGGTGGTCTCCAGCACGGTCATCGTCAACAACGCCCGCGGGCGCCAGCAGTTCTCGCCCGAGGTCCCCGGCGGCCTGAAACCGGGCAAGTACCGTCTCGAGCTGCGGCTCGACGACCGGATCCTCGTTCGCCAGCCCTTCCTCGTCCGCCCCCCGCAACGCCCCCCGCGCCCGCGCCTGTAGCGGCATCCGCGGCATCCGCCCTGCTGGCGCCACGGCGGCCATAAACCGTATCTTGTTTCCATATTTAATACCTTCGGGCTATCCAGGCGCGGCGAAAAAGGACGCAAACGAAAGTACAGGATGCCGAATCCGTCCGGCACGGCTGCCCGACACCATCCCGAAGGGGAGCGCAAAGTGGAAAACACGACAAGAACACCGGCGGGGCTCCGTGTCACCTGCCGCACCGCTACGTGGCTCGCTCTGCTGCTGATCACCGCATCTGCCCCGGCGCTGGCCGACGATGACATCCTGCTGAGCGCCGCGGCCCGGCTGGAGGTGGAAAACGCCCAACTGGCCTGGCAGCGGGCACGCCTGCTTCACCCCAGCGAGGCACAACTGCGCGCCGAGCGGAACCAGCAGGTCTTCATCTACGTGGCGGTGACCGACCGTGACGTGGAGGCCGCCCTGGACAATGGTTTCGAGCGCATGGGTTCCTTCGTCTTCGCCAACGTCGTGGTCACCGGCGAGGACGGCCAGCCCTTGCGCGACCCTGATACCGGCCGCGTGGTGGTGGAGAGCGAAGACTGCGACTGATCCCTCTCGCC
This sequence comes from Chromatiales bacterium, assembly GCA_027005735.1. Lineage (GTDB taxonomy): Bacteria > Pseudomonadota > Gammaproteobacteria > CAMYNG01 > CAMYNG01 > HyVt-448. Next base: position 7,128 of record JALTLF010000196.1, read on the forward strand.
TGACCCCCTGGACCCGGCGCGATACCTGTCCGCGACGCCATGCCCCTGTCGTGACATAATCTGGCCCGCGTTGCTGCTCACACCACCTTGCCGGGGCACCCACGATGCAGGACTTCATCATTTCGGCCGCCACCGAGGACTTCTGGATCTGGAGCGGGATCCTGGCCCTCCTGGCGCTCGGCCTGGGCTGGGGCATGGCCACCCTGTTCCATCGCGCCCGCGTCATCGAGAACACGCCCACTTCGAAGCTGCGCTCGGCGGCGCAGGGCTTCGTGGAGCTACAGGGCACCATCCGCGCCATCCCGGGCAGTACCCTGACCGCGCCCCTGTCGCAGACGCCCTGCGCGTGGTTCGAGTACGAGATCGAGAAATATGTGGGCGGCAAGCACGACCGCTGGCAGACGGTGGAAAGCGACGAGAGCGACGCGCCCTTCCTGCTCGACGACGGTACCGGCACCTGTCTGGTGCTGCCCGCCGGCGCCAGCATCACGCCTTCCTTCCACGCCGTGTGGTACGGACATTCGCGCCTGCCGGAGCCGGGCAGCGCGCCGCGAGAGTCCACCGGCATCCTGAGTATCGCGACGTTTTCCGTGGGCAGTTATCGCTACACCGAGAAACGGCTCATGGACGGTGACGCCCTGTTCTGCCTGGGCAACTTCCACACCGAGCCCGATGTCACGCGCCTGCGCCATGTCTCGGCGGCGGTGCGCGAGGCGCTACGGCGGCTCAAGGAGAATCCCGAGGTACTCCTGCGTCACTTCGATCGCAACGGCGACGGCGAGATCGATACCACCGAGTGGGAGCGCGCCCGCAAGGCCACGGTGGAACACGTCAAGTCCCGGCATGGGGTGGCACGGGGCGCAAACAGCATCGACGTCCTCGCCAGACCCCGCATGCGGCGCCGGCCCTTCATTCTCTCCAATATCCCCCAGACCGATCTCACCCGGCGGCTCAAGCGCAACGCCTTCCTGTGCCTGGCAGGCTTCCTCGCCACCGGTCCGCTGGCCCTCTACCTGGTGATCCAGCGCCTGCAGTCCTGAGGCGGGTCGTCAGTCGTTGCGACTGGTGACCTCGATGAGGTGAAAGCCGAACTGGGTCTGCACCGGGCCCTGCACGGTATGGAGCGGGGCGCTGAACACCACTTCGTCGAACTCGCGCACCATCATGCCGCGGGAGAATTCACCCAGCTCGCCGCCGCTCTCCCCCGACGGACAGTCGGAAAACTGTTTCGCCAGCTCGGCGAAGTCCGCGCCGCCCTCGATGTCGGCCTTGAGCTGTTCACACTGTTCCGCGGTCTTCACCAGGATGTGGCGTGCCGTTGCTGTGGCCATGAGATGTGTCTCCTTGCAGGTGGGCCTGTGCGAAGTCTAGCCTCCTGGCAGCGTCATTGCGACACTCGCCTGGTCCCCGCAGCCCCCCGACCTGGAACCCGGCTGCGCGAAGCCTGTCTATATGTACTGTTGTAACAGGTACCTGCATCGCCACCGGAACCCTGGAGGATGACCATGTCTCGAACCGGACTGAGCACTTCTCTTGCAGTACTGGTCACGGCCCTGGGCGTCACCCTGACGGCCTGCGCGGCACCGGCCTTGGACCTCGACCCCGCCGGGGCGGCTCCCATCGAGCGCGGCAGTATCCTCGAACTGACGCGGCCGGTGATCATCCCGGGAGGCAATGCCTCGGTGTATATCCAGAACGGCACCACCCTGGAGCCGGGTACCGAGGATCCCTATTACGCCTGGTGCAAGCTCATCATGAAGACCCTCTCTCCCCTGCCACGGCGCATCGGGCCGGCCCGCTTCCGCGTCATCGACATCGTGCAGGAGGTGGAAGACGTCTCCGCAGGCCGGTGGCACTATGCCGCGCTGGGGATGGACCTGGCCGGCGGGGCCACGGCGGACGATTACATCACCACCTTCTACCTCGCCTCGGAAGACGTGCCGGACGTGGACAGCCTGAGCTGCGCCCAGTGGGAGGATCCCACCCTCTCGCCGCGCCATCTCACGATCCGCGAGATCCGCAGGACACTGGGCGAGTTGCTCATCTTCCGTTGAGCGCCGCCTGATCCGGGCGGGACCGCCCGGATCCCCCGTCTCCCGCTTCCCCTCGTCGAGGACGGGCCTGGGCGCGCAACCACGCCAGCATGGCGGCCGAATCCCACTCGCGCGTGCCCATGGCGCGATGTGTCACCCTGCCGTCCGGCGTGACGAGGTAAGTGGTGGGCAGGCCGGTGACCCGGAAGGCCCTGGCCACCGCCCCGCTTTCGTCCATGGGAATGGGAAAACTGACGGGATAGTCGCCCTGGAAGGCGAAGATTGCATCCTCGTCTTCGCCGACGTTGACAGCCAGCACCACCACCTCCTTCCCCCCGAGTTTCTGCCAGGCCCGTTCGAGCGAGGGCATCTCGGCGCGGCATGGCGGGCACCAGGTGGCCCAGAAGTTGAGCAGCACCACCTTGCCGCGGTAGTCGGCAAGGCGGCAGCGTCCGCCGCCCTCGCAGGGCAGATCGAAATCCGGCGCCGCGAAGGACTGCGCCAGCGGCGCCATGAGGGTCTCGTCCGCGGGGACCGCGGTGGCGAGAAACAGCAGGGCGCCCAGCAGGGATCCCCGGCCCACGCGCGCAGGACGCCCCCTTGCCGGTCTTTTCATTCTGCCGTCTCCCCCGGTTCCATGTGGCGGTCCTCGACACATTGCATGTCCCGGATCAGGTGCCGGTAGCGCGTACCGGCCCGGGTCCACACCAGTTCGAGGTCGAAGCGCGCGCCGGGGGGCAGGTCGAAGGTCGCTATGCCCCAGTTGTAGTCACCGGCCTGGTAGATCTGTGCCGTGGGATAGAGCGCCCATTCGAAGGCCGTCCGTGGCCCCGGCGCCAGGCCCGCCTCCTGCCACTCGCGGGCCCAGTCCGCGCGCAGTTTCATGCGCCGTGACTCGCCGCGGTAGTGCACCACCCACTCGCGCAGGTCGTAGGCCAGCGGCGCATCGCCGGTGGCGATGTTGCGAAAGTCGGTCTGGAAGACGCAACTGAGCGCAATGCGATCGGCCTGTGCCGCGCTGAATCCCCGCGCGAGGAAGAACCCCCGTGTCTGATCGGGCAGGATCTGGGCGAGGCGCAGGGACATGCCCTCGTCGCGCACGAACCAGAAGCGCAGGCCGCTTTGCGGATCGACGCCGGACCCCGACTCCAGCGCCGCCGCGCCCGCGGGTATCAACACGAACACGGCAAGGCAGGACCAGGCGCGAAAATTACTGGTTGTACAGCGAGTAGACATCGACCTCGCCCTTCCTGTCGATACTCAGGACACCGTAAGGCTGCCGGCGCGGCCCCTGCTCCATGCCCGGCGAGCCGATGGGCATGCCGGGCACGGTGAGTCCCCACAGCGGGGCGCGGGAGTCCAGCAGGCGCCGGATGTCCGCCGCCGGCACGTGGCCTTCGATGACATAGCCGTTGACCACCGCGGTGTGACAGGAGCTCAACTTCGGCGGCACGCCATACTTCTGCTTGATGGGCCTCATGTCGGCAACGTCCTTCGCCGTGACGGTAAAGCCGTTCTCGCGCAGATGGGAGATCCATTTCTTGCAGCAACCACAGGTGGGGCTCTTGTAGACCGTGATCTCCGGCACGGTTTCGGCAGGCGGAGCGGCCATGGCGGGCGCCAGCGGGCCGGCCAGGATCATCAGGGCAAGCAGGATCGGCTCAAGGTGAAATCTCATGCATATCTCTCCGGGTAAGGGCCGGACTATACAACATCCTTCCGGCCGGATCGCCTGCCGCAAGCACATCCCCCACCTCGGTGCCGGCCGTATTTCCCATGATCACCGTGCTGTCTTTTCCCCGCGGCAATCAGAAAAACTGATTGGCCGCCCCGGCCGAAAAGCGCAATTTATACGCGCGGCGTTTCTCGCCTCCCTGCCTTGACAGGCCCGCCACCCTGAACAACACTCAGAGAACCCCTGATACCCTCCGACAACCGATGGGGTGATGATCGCATCCATCGGCTGGCGTGGCATCAAGTCGGCGCTGCCCGGCGATACCCTGTTGCCCGTCGTTGTCCGCACATCGCATCGCCGCGCAGTGAACCCGGATCACCTGCACGGCCCGGCACGCGCCGGACCCCAGGCTGCTCACACGAGGAGGTGCGACATGAAACTGCGTTTACCGATACTTATTGGCTTCCTGCTGCTGGCGTTCTCGCTGCAGGCCCGCGAAGTCAGCGTCACGATCTTCAAACTCAAACCGGACGGGCTGGACCAGACCATCGGCGTCATCGTCGCGCGCGACACGCCTCGCGGCATCGAGTTCACCCCCCACCTGCGGGGCCTGCCGCCCGGCAACTATGAACTCAACGTGCACAGCGGCTTTGCCTGCGGCAGCCGCTACAACCCGGACGGCACCACCGTCATGGGCATGGCCGCGGGCGACATCCATGCCCCGGTCTCGATGGTGAAGGCAAACCGTTATGGCGAGATCCTCGAGCCGGTGACACTGCCGGGCCTGAAGGTCGCCGATCTCAGCCGCCGCACGCTGGTCCTTCAGCGCACCGATGCCGGCGGTTTCGGCGAGGGCGCCCGCGTGGCCTGCGGCTCGCTGGAGCTCTACTGAAACACCACGCGCCATGACCTCGCCCGGACCCGGCCCGCCTGTCACCGGCCGGGTCCGGACAGGAGTCCTCGTCGCGACGCTCCCTGCGACCACCCGCCGCGCGCCAATCCCCGGTTGTCTGCCCGGAAAAACCACGGGGCCGTGACGGGCAAGGCATGCTCCCTCCTGCCTGCACGTGCCCATGACGGGCACGGCAGCAGCACCGCAGAATCTGAAAAAACTGATAACTTCCCACCCTTTTTGGCTGGGGTAATCGCAATGGATTAGCGCCGCCGTGCGCATCACGCAGAGGTACTATTGATCGCATTGGCGGGATCCGGTCTACTGTGGACAGGCATCGACGGGCGACGGATCCCACCCCCCGGGTTCAGCAGGCGCCGCCATTCCATGCAGGTGCCGCGTGGGAGCTATCAAACGCGTTTCCACTACAAGCGCACCCGGATACCCAGGGAAAGTGTGTGAGACTTCAG
>JALTLF010000197.1 GCA_027005735.1 Chromatiales bacterium
GTCAGCGACGGGCGTCCCGACATGACCTACAAGCCCTGCGTGGATCTCACCTTCGGCTCCGTGGCGCGTGTCTACCCGGATTCGGTCCTTGCCGTGGTGCTCACCGGCATGGGCGCGGACGGCCGCGAGGGGGCGCGCATGTTGCACAAGGGTGGCTCGGAGATCTGGGCGCAGGACGAGGCCACCAGCGTGGTCTATGGCATGCCGGCGGCGGTGGCCGAGGCCGGCCTGACGCGCAGGATTCTGCCGCTCTCGGAGATCGGTCCCGAAATCGCCCGGAGTGTCTGAGCCATGGACATCCTCAGTGTTCTTGGCATCATCTTTGGCCTGACGGCCATCCTGCTGGGACAGTTTCTCGAAGGCGGCCATGCCGATACGCTGGTCAACGGCCCCGCCATGCTCATCGTCTTCGGCGGCACCGTCGGCGCCGTGATGCTGCAATCCCCCATGGCGGTCTTTCTGCGCGCCCTGCGCATCGTGGCGTGGGCCTTTCGGCCGCCCAAACTGGATGCCGCCGCCACCATCGAGAAGATCGTCGGCTGGAGCAACATCGCGCGCAAGGAAGGTCTGCTGGGACTGGAGAGCATCGAGGAAGAGGAACAGAACCCCTTTGCGCGCAAGGGGCTGCAACTGCTCATCGACGGCAGCGAGCCCGAGACCATTCGCCAGATCCTCGACGTGGACATCGGCACGCGCGAGGAGTTCGATCTGCAGGCGGCGCGCGTCTATGAAAGCATGGGCGGCTACAGTCCCACCATCGGCATCATCGGCGCCGTCATGGGGCTCATCCATGTCATGGGCAACCTTTCCGATCCCAGCCGCCTCGGCAGCGGTATCGCGGTGGCCTTCGTGGCGACCATCTATGGCGTCGGCGCCGCCAACCTGCTTTTTTTGCCGCTGGCCAACAAGCTGCGCAACGTGGTGCACGACGAGACCCGCTACCGCGACATGATCGTCGAGGGCGTGGCCTCCATCGCCGAGGGCGAGAACCCGCGCAACATCGAAACCAAGCTGCTCGGTTACCTGCGGTAAGCGCCCATGGCCCGCCGTAAACGCGCAGAACCCCACGAGAACCACGAACGCTGGCTGGTGTCCTACGCGGACTTCATTACCCTGCTGTTCGCTTTCTTCGTGGTCATGTACTCCATCTCCTCCGTCAACGAGGGCAAGTACCGCGTGCTCTCCGATACCCTGGTGGCGGCCTTCAAGACGCCGCCCAAGTCGCCCAAGCCCATCAACGTCGGCGAGACCGCGCAGCCCTCGGGCGCCGTGGGACGCGCGCCGGATCCGGCGCACATCCAGTTGCCGCCCCGGCCCGCCGAGCCCCCCGAGGCGCAGATGGCGCGCATCGCCACGCGGGTCACGCGCGCCCTGGCGCCGCTCATCGCGCAGGATCGGGTCAAGGTGACGCGCAACAAGCTGTGGGTGAAGATCGAGATGGACAACAGCCTGCTCTTCGACGTCGGCAGCGCGGACTTGCAGTCCCCGGCCATCCCGGCGCTGGAAAAGCTCGCGCGCGAACTGGCGCCGCTGCCCAACTACATCGAGATCGAGGGCCACACGGACAACGTGCCCATTCGCAACGAAATCTATCCATCCAACTGGGAGCTGTCGGCGGCGCGCGCCGCCAGCGTGGTGCATCTGTTCATGGATGTCGGCGTCGCCCCCGAGCGCCTCGCCGCCATCGGCTTCGGCGAGTTTCGTCCGCTGGCGGACAACGATACCGCCGCCGGCCGCCGCCGTAACCGCCGCGTGGCCATCGTCATCCTCGCCGATCGGAATGCGCGGCGCATGATGCAGATCGATCCGGGGATCGCCGACGGTGAAGCCGGGCCCGCCGCCACGCCCCCGACGGCGCCCGCCAACGGGGCAGGGGGCTGAGCATGCACGTCTGGGCGGTGGCCAACCAGAAGGGCGGGGTGGGCAAGACCACCACCGCCGTGACGCTCGCCGGGCACCTGGTGGCGCGCGGCCTGCGCACCCTGCTGGTGGATCTCGATCCCCACGGCTCCATGTCGGTGTACTTCGGTCATGATCCCGACGGCATCGAGCAGGGCGTCTACAATCTTTTCGAGCTGGAGCGCCAGCAGCTCCGGCGCCTGCCGCCGGGACTCATCCGCCGCACCGCCCACGAAGGGCTCGACCTCCTGCCGGCCTCCACGGCACTGGCGACCCTGGATCGGCAACTGGGCAGCCAGGAAGGCAAGGGGCTGGTGCTGGCCAATGCCATCGACGGCCTGCAACAGCAGTACGACTTCGTCCTCATGGACTGTCCGCCGCTGCTGGGGATCCTCATGGTCAACGCGCTCGCCGCCTGCGAGAATCTGCTCATCCCGGTGCAGACCGAGTTCCTCGCCCTCAAGGGCCTGGAACGGATGGTCCGCACCCTGGAGATGATCACCCGCGCGCGCAAGCAGGCCCTGCCGTACACCATCATCCCGACCCTGTTCGACCGGCGCACGCGCGCCTCCATCGAGAGCCTGCGCGCCCTGCGCGAACAACACGGCGAACACGTGTGGCGCGCGGTGATCCCGGTGGACACCCGTTTCCGCGAAGCCAGCCGCAAGGGCGTGCCCCTGTCGCTGTGGCAGCCCGCCTCGCGCGGCGCGCGCGCCTATGCCGAACTGCTCGATACCCTGCTGGGCGCGGACCGCGAGCCGCGCCTGAGCGTGGTGAAATAGAGGAGCCATCACATGAGCAAGAATGACAGCGCCCCGGTGGTCGATCAGAAACTGGCGCTCGGCCTGTTCCTCGATGCGCTGCTGCGCGAGCCGCAACCCGAACCGGAAGCGGAAACCGAAACCGAAACACCGGCCGTCACCGTCGTCGAGGCGCCGGTGGAAGTGGACGCGGATGTGGCGGTGGAGGCGGAAGTGGACGTGGCGCCGGCCCCGCCGGTGACGGCCACCGCCGGCGATACCCTCGGCGAGCCTGCATCGGCCGCCGACTATCGCCGCCCGGACTGGGCCGACGCCCCCTTCCAGGCCCTGCTGTTCAACGCCGGCGGGCTGACGCTGGCGGTGCCCCTCATCGAGCTGTCCGGGGTGCTGGAGTGGCCCGGGGAACTCACCGCCATGCCCGGTCACGCCGACTTCTACCTCGGCCTGGCCCGCCACCTGGATCGGAACGTGCCGGTGGTGGACACCGCCCGCCTGGTGCTGCCCGACAAGGTGCTGGCGCGCCTGCCGG
>JALTLF010000198.1 GCA_027005735.1 Chromatiales bacterium
GCGGGGGACGGCCGTAGTCGCGCTCCAGCGCCTGCCAGGTTTCCATGAACCACGCGTAGTCGCGCCGATAGTCGGGGTTGCGGCGCAGGAATTCCCATGCCAGGCAGGTGAGCGGGAGCCCGGCGAGGGCGGCATACCGGGCGTGGTCGCGCCACGCGGTATCTTCGGCAGGCGCCGTCACTCGTCGCCCGGTAGCGCGACGAAGATGGCGCCATCGCGCACTTCCACCGCGTAGGTCCGCAGGGGCTCGCTGGCGGGTTCCTCCACCGGCGCGCCGGTGCGCAGGTTGAAGACGGCGCCATGCAGGGAACAGCTGACGCAGTCACCATGCAGCGCGCCGATGGAGAGCGGTGCATCCTCGTGGGTGCAGGTATCGTCGGCGGCAAGGATCTCGCCGTCCACGTTGGCGAGCAGGTAGGCATGTCCGTCGTGTTCCACGCGCAGCATCTGTCCGGGCCGGATCTCATCGAGGCGGGCCAGTTGAACGAGTGTGCTCATGTTTTCTCCCCGGGGCAAAAATACGAAGCGGAATTATACTGTGGCCGAGGCTTTATTCTATTATTTATGGTATATAAACCGCGCGGGGCCACGAAACGGCGGCCTGTCCGCAATCGCTGTATCCCATAGCGCACAACAGAATAACAAACAGCCATGGCCCAGGATCCGCAAAACAGCGCCGCACCGCGCATTGCCATCCTCATGATGGGCGGCGGCGCGCGCGCCGCCTACCAGGTGGGCGTGCTCAAGGCCATCGGCCGCATGCTGCCGGCGGGTGCGCCGACCCCCTTCCGCATCATCTGCGGCACCTCGGCGGGGGCCATCAATGCCGCCTCCCTGGCCACGGTGGCCGATGATTACAAGAAGGCCGTGCGGCGTCTGGATGCCGTGTGGCGCAACTTCCATGTCAACCAGATCTTTCGTTCCGATGCCCTGGGTATCACCAAAACCGGCCTGCACTGGCTGCTCACCATGATGCTCGGCGGCTACATGCAGCGTGGCCCGGTTTATCTTCTCGACAGGCGGCCGCTGAACCGCCTGCTCAAGCGCTATATCAGGATGGACAACATCGAGGGCATGGTGGAACGGGGGATCCTGCATGCCTTCAGCGTCACGGCCTCGGGTTACAATTCCGGCCAGTCGGTGACCTTCTACCAGGCGGCGCCGGAGGTGGAGCCCTGGCGGCGGGTGCGACGCGTGGGTTCGCGCGCGAAGATCACCTACAAGCACCTCATGGCCTCATCCGCCATCCCCTTCATCTTCGAGGCGGTACGGGTGCACCGCGAGTACTTCGGCGACGGTTCCATGCGCCAGATCTCGCCGCTCAGCGCGCCCATCCACCTGGGCGCGGATCGCATCTTCGTCATCGGCAACCGCAAGGAAGAGGACAACAGCCAGGAGCGCATCGTCGCCGACGCGCCGCCCACGCTGGCGCAGATCGCCGGCCACGCCCTCAACAGTATCTTTCTCGACAGCCTGGAGTCGGACCTGGAGCGCCTGCAGCGCATCAACCGCACGGTGGAACTGATCCCGGAAGACGAGCGCATCGAGCACGGCGGCCTGACCCTGCGCCGCGTGGAGAGCCTGCAGATTTCGCCCAGCGAGGACCTGGGGCAGATGGCCCAGCCCTTCAGCAAGCTGCTGCCCACGCCGGTGAAGCTGTTGCTGCGGGGGATTGGCGCCTATCGCACGGAAGGCTCGGATCTGCTGAGCTACCTGCTCTTCGAGCGCGAGTACTGCCGCGAACTCATCGCCCTGGGTTTCCATGACACCATGGCCAGGGAGGAGGAGGTGCGGGCCTTTCTGGAGATAGATTGATCCGGCGCGCGCGGGCTATTGCGGCGACATGGTATGCGCGATGAGGTTGGGCTCGACGTTGTCGATCTCGGCCGCGGCTTCACCAATCCCAAGCATGGCGGGGATGCCGGGATCCCTTTCCACCTCGATGAGGTAGTAGTCCTTCATTATCCGCCGGCTGAATTTCACGCCCAGGGCATCGAAGTGCGCCAGCGCCGCTTCCAGTGAAGCGCCCTGCGCCAGCCTGATGATGTACTGGCCGGGCACCCGTTCCGGTTCATCGGCGGCCGGTGGCGCGGCTACCCGGCGGGACGGCCCCGCGCCATTGCTGCAGGCCGCCGAGGACAGCAGGACCACGATCAACATCAGGGCGGCGGGGAGGCTCAGGGGGAACATGAAACCACGCTATTGCACGCTCACGGTGGCGCTGACATTGGTGGGCGGCTGGATGTGCGACAGGGCCCCCATGGCATTGGCGGCGCGCCCGCTGGTGGTGACATTGGCCATGGATGGAACGGCCTCGCCGCCGTTCTTGATGGCGGCGATCACGTCGGCATAGGTGTAGTTGGGATTGTAGGCGCGCAGCATGGCGGCCAGCCCGGCCACGTGCGGCGAGGCCATGGAGGTACCCTGGATGATGTTGTTGTCGTTGGCGTTGTTGAGGGCGGCAAAGACTTCAATCTGCGCCACGCCCACCCCCAGGTCCTGGCCGGCCGTGGCGCTGGCATCGGAGGTGAAACGGAAGCCTATCGCGCAGTTGGCGCTGCCCAGGCAGGCGGAGAGATCCAGGTACTTGTAGGTGTAGGCGATATTGTTGTTGGCATCCACGGCGGAGACACCGGTATAGGCGACGGCGGGCTGGTCGCCATTGCCGTCAAAGGGATTGCCCCCGGCGGTGTCGTGCCCGATGTAGAAGAAATCGGCATTGTCGCCGGTTCGATACCACACGGTGGTACGCAGGGAGACGCCGCGCAGGTTGGGATCGCCCAGATTGAATCCCCCGCGATAGGCGACGTCATTGGTATTGATTTCGTACTGGGCGGCGACGTCGGTACACCAGGTCAGCGGGTTGGTGAGCTGGGGGTTGTTGTTGGCCAGCATGCAGCTTGTCTGCTGGGTCCAGCCATTGGCGCCGTTGTTGACGATGGTCCAGGAATTGGCCACCGAGAAGTTGTCGCTGATGAACGCGGCGGTGCTGCCGGGCCAGGTGCTGTAGATGTTGGTGCCGGGGGCACCCACGTCCACGCTGGTGGCGCCGTAGTTGGAGAAACTGGCAATGGCATAGGCCTGATCCAGCGCCGCGACGCAAATTATGTTGGCATGGGGATAGGCGCAGGGATAGGTGATATTTTGCCCGCCGTCCACGTTGATGCCGTTGTTGCCCGC
>JALTLF010000199.1 GCA_027005735.1 Chromatiales bacterium
ACCATCATGCCCGCGCGGCGGAACATCATCGCGCAACCCGGGTTGCCGGTGATCACCTCGCGCGGGCGCGGCATGGTCTCCTCGATGCGCGCCAGTTTGCGGGCGAACACCGCCCGCGACAGCCTCGCCTGGGTCAGCATGAAACTCCCCGCGCCGCCGCAACAGTGTTCGTTGTCGGGCAGGGCGCGCACCTCGGCCTGCGGGATCAAGGACAGCAATTCATAAGTCGCATCACTGCCGCGCAGCACGTTGCGCTGGCTGCACGGTTCGTGGACGTACAGCGTCTTCGCCAGCGGCCGCAGGGGCAGTGCCGCCTCGCGCAGGCGCGGCGCAACGAAGGTGCTGATCTCCTGCACCGCTTCGGCGAAGGCCGCCGCCCGTGCCCGTTCTTCTTCGTTCTTCCACGCCAGCAGGGGATAGTCTTTCAGTTGTGCGCCGCAGCCGGTGGCAAGAAAGACCAGCGGCAGATCCCTGTCGCCGTCCTTCAGTGCGTCGAAGCGTTGGAGATTGCGCCGCGCCAGCGCCAGCGCGGTGTCGGCATCGCCATCGTGCTGGTGCAGGGCGCCGCAGCAGTCTGTCACTTCGGCCGCCACCGCAAAGCCGAGGCGGGCGAGGATCCGGCGCGCGGCGTCCAGCGCGGCGGCGTCCAGCAGCCGCCCGCTGCAACCGGCAAAGAGGATCACCTTGCCATGTATTTCACCGGCGCGCCTCGGCGCGCCCGCCCACCGCCGGGGCGGCAGGCCGAGGCGCCCGCCCAGTCCCGCGCCGCGCAGCAGGCCGGCACCGGCGTGCAACAACCACCGCGCGCCGGGTCGGACGAGCAGGCAGCGCAACAGTCGCCAGCGTGGACCGATACGCACCGGCGCCAGCGCCCGCGTGGCGTCGAGCAGGGCGCCGTAGCGCACGCCCGAGGGGCAGACCTTTTCGCAGGCGCGGCAATCGAGACAGTGATCCAGGTGGCGGCGCAGGGCGCCCACCAGCTTCAGTTGCCCACCGGCCACGCCCTGCATGAGACTGATGCGTCCGCGCGGGGACTCGTTTTCGTCGAGCGAATCGAGATAGGTGGGGCACAAGGGCGCGCACAGGGCGCACTTGACGCACTTGTCCGCCTCGCGGCGAATGGCCTCGAGCCGGATCGGTACCTGAGACTGGGAGCGGGGCATGCTGGTTTACGGATCCGCCGCCGGGCAGCGGCGCCCGCGGGAATGGCGTATACTGTGGCGCCTGTTGTCCTGGAGGGGTGATCATACCTGCTATGACCGGCTTCGAGTACCACGTATTTTTCTGCGTCAACCAGCGCGAGGACGGCAGCGCCTGTTGCGGCGCCCATGGCGCCAATGCCATGCGCGACTACGCCAAGTCGCGTCTCAAGGAAATGGGCCTGCACGGCCCCGGCAAGGTGCGCATCAACAAGGCCGGCTGCATGGGCCACTGTGACCAGGGGCCGGTACTGGTCGTCTATCCCGAAGGCGTGTGGTACACCTGGGTGGACGAGGAAGACATCGACGAGATCATCGACGAGCACCTGCTCGGGGGCAGGGTGGTGGAACGCCTGAAACTGGACGACGGGCAGGACTGACAGGACGCGCACTCCCCATGGCCTCCAACGCGCAATGCATCGACGGCCCGGCCGGGCCACTGGAAATCGACTGGCTCGAACCCGCGTCGCCTTCCGGCGAGGGCGTGGCGGTGATCTGCCATCCCCACCCGCTGCACGGCGGCAGCATGCAAAACAAGGTGGTGCACATCCTGTGCAAGGCCTGCAACGAACTGGGCCTGCCCGCGCTGCGCTTCAACTTCCGTGGCGTGGGCGCCTCGGCGGGCGAGTTCGACGACGGCGTGGGCGAGCGGGACGACATGCGCGCCGCCTGCGGCCACGCGCGACGACAATACCCCGGCGTGCCCCTGTGGCTGGCGGGCTTTTCCTTCGGCGCGCGCGTCGCGCTGGAAGGCTGGCGCGAGGCGCAGGCCGACTATCTCGTCAGCGTGGCGCCACCGGTGTCCCTCTACGACATGCGCGGCATCGACGGCATCACCATTCCCTGGTTGCTGGTGCAGGGCGGCAAGGACGAGATCGTCGATCCCGAGGCGGTGCGTGAATGGGCCGCCTCGCGCCGGCCCGCGCCGGCGGTGCGCTGGCTCGACGAGGCCGGGCACTTCTTCCACGGCCAGCTCAATGCCCTGCGCCAGGCGGTGGTGGAGTGGGGCGCGGCGCAATGAACACGGCCACCGCGGACAGCACCACGGCGGCGCAGGAAGTCATCCACGCCCGCGGCCTGCGCAAGGCCTATGGCGACAACACCGTGGTGGACGGGCTCGATCTCACCGTGCGGCGCGGCCAGTGCTTCGGCCTGCTCGGTCCCAACGGCGCGGGCAAGACCACCACCCTGCGCATGCTGCTGGGGCTGAGTCGCCCCGACGCCGGCGAGCTCGACGTGCTGGGCTACGCGGTGCCGCGCCAGGCGCAACGCATGCGCGCGCGCATCGGCGTGGTGCCGCAGATGGACAACCTCGACCCCGACTTCTCGGTGGTGGAAAACCTGCGCATCTACGGTCGCTACTTCGGCATCAGTCACCGCGAACTGGACGCGCGCATCCCCGGCCTGCTGGAATTCGCCGCGCTGGAGAAAAAGGCCCGCGCGCGCATCGATACCCTCTCCGGGGGCATGAAGCGCCGCCTCACCCTGGCGCGGGCACTGGTCAACGACCCGGAACTGCTGATCCTCGACGAACCCACCACCGGGCTCGATCCCCAGGCGCGGCAGATCATCTGGCAGCGCCTGCGTCAGCTCATCAATGACGGCCGCACCCTGATCCTCACCACGCACTACATGGAAGAGGCCGAACGCCTGTGCGACGAACTGATCATCATGGATCACGGCCGCATCCTCGCCCAGGGCAGCCCCGCCCAGCTGGTGCGCGAGCATATCGAACCCGAGGTGGTGGAACTGCACGGCGTGGGCATGGACCGCTGGGTGGCCGAGAACGTCCACCGCTATCCCTGCCGTATCGAGTGCCTCGGCGAGACAGCCTTCTGCTACATGCACGAACATGATGCCCTGCTGGACGCCCTCACGCGGCAAACGGACGTCAATTTCCTGCACCGCCGCGCCAACCTCGAAGACGTGTTCCTCAAGCTGACGGGAAGGGATCTGCGTGACTAGAACAGGTGCGAGG
>JALTLF010000200.1:0-5393 GCA_027005735.1 Chromatiales bacterium
CCCTCGCCCTCCGGGCCGCCGCCGCTTCGCGGCGACGTTCGCCACACCTCCCGGTGTGGCGTCGAACCGGCCAATCTAATATCGATGTCGGGGGTTCGAATCCACCCAACTCCGCGACCCATTCCTGGTCGGGGTGGAGGGATTCGAACCCCCGACATCCTGCTCCCAAAGCAGGCGCGCTACCAGACTGCGCTACACCCCGTAAATCAAGCTCTTACACCCCACTTACCGGTGCACAAGGGCGGCGATGATACTCAGCGGGCGCAGGCACGTCAATCCTGCCCGAGCCCCTTGGCGATCCCCTGCCCGGCATGAGACTATTGCGCCTCGTTTCAAGCAGAACACAGGCAGGAATTCCCGCCCATGAGTGCCCAGATCATCGACGGCAAGGCCATCGCCGCCGACATTCGCCAGCAGGTCAGACAACAGGTGGACGCCCTGCGCGCCGCGGGCAAGCCGGTGCCGGGGCTGGCGGTGGTGCTGGTGGGCCGCGATCCCGCCTCCGAGGTCTACGTGCGCAACAAGCGCAAGGCCTGCGAGGAAGCGGGCATCCACTCCGTGGCCCACGATCTGCCCGAGGAGACGTCGCAGGCGGATCTGCTCGCCCTCATCGACAGGCTCAACGCCGATCCGGCCATCCACGGCATCCTCGTGCAACTGCCCCTGCCTCCACACATCGACACCCAGACCGTCATCGAGGCCATCCGCCCCGGGAAGGACGTGGACGGCTTCCACCCCTACAACATCGGCCGCCTCGCCATCCGCATGCCGGCCCTGCGTTCCTGCACCCCGGCGGGCGTCATGACCCTGCTGGAGCACACCGGCCTCGATCTCCACGGCCAGCACGCGGTGGTGGTGGGCGCCTCCAACCACGTCGGCCGCCCCATGGCCCTGGAACTGTTGCTCGCCGGTTGCACGGTGACGGTCTGCCACCGCTTCACCCGCGATCTCGCCGGCCACGTGGCCCAGGCGGATATCGTCGTGGTGGCGGTGGGCAAACCGGGGATCGTGGACGGCAACTGGATCAAGCCCGGCGCCGTGGTCATCGACGTGGGCATCAACCGCACGCCCGAAGGAAAGCTGGTGGGGGACGTGGACTTCGCCACCGCCAGTGAACGCGCCGGCTGGATCACGCCGGTACCCGGCGGCGTCGGCCCCATGACCGTCGCCACCCTGCTGCAGAACACCCTGCAGGCCGCCAGAACAGTTTCGAGTGGCGAGTAGCGGGCGGCGGGGATCGAAATATCGGTCCCCGCCACTCGCACCTCGCAACGCGCGTCAGGGTTTATTTCGGGATCAAATACTCGTCCGCCGTCTCGGCAAGATCACCGAAACAGTGCCGGTACTCCGGCGTGGTCATGATGCCCGTCCTGTTCTCGCGTAACTGGTAGATCCCCTCGTCGATGTCGTCGGACTCCAGCGACAGCATGATGCTCCTGCCGTTGATCTCGCCCTGGCACTGCTCGTAGATCCGGTCCCCCGAGGCATCGAAGGAACGAAAGGCATGGGTACCGTCATTGTAGCGATGCAGGAAGATCAGCGTCTGGGTCGGCGCGTTGCGGTAGTGCGGCAGGTAGGTGGCCGAGTAGTCGCGCACCAGCTTGCCCTCGTCGTCGTAGATGTATACCGCCACGGAGTGCAGGTTCTCGGGGTTCTCGCGTTCCCACTGCACGGTGCTGAGCAGGAGCCCGGTCTCGGCGTCGTAATAGTCTTCCTGCCTGTAGAAGTTCTCGTTACCAAAATACCCGCCGGTGGTGGTCTTGACGGTGTACTCGCGCCCCTCGAGTTGCTTGAGGTGCAGCTTGTAACAATGGTTGGCAAAGGCATTCCAGCTGTTGACGTGCTGGGGATCCTCGCGCAGGACCTCGGCGGCCATTACGCCAACGGCCGGGGACAACAGGCCTGGCAGGATCAGGATCGAGAAAAGCAACAATTTCCGCATGACTGGTTCTCCACGAAGCTGGTGGCGCCAGGGTCACCGTGATCCGGCGAAATGATGCGCCGAGCCGGTCCCCTGAGCGTAGTAATAATAGTTATTCCCTCCGACAATGGGAGAGGCGGCCGGTTCCCCACCCGGCGACACCAGCGGCAGGATACCCGCTATTCCCGGCGCCAGGTGGTACCCCCGGCGCCGTCTTCGAGCACGATGCCGGCCTCGGCCAGTTCGTCGCGGATGGCGTCGGCCCGCGCCCAGTCCTTCGCTGCGCGCGCGGCCTCGCGCTCGGCGATGCGCGCCGCCACCTCCTCGTCGCTCATGGCGCCCGCCTCGGCGCTACCGCGCAGGAAGGCCTCCGGATCGTCCTGAAGTATACCAAGCCGTCCCCCCAGCTCGCGCAGGCGCCCCGCCAGGGCCGCCGCCTCATCGGGCCGATCATCTCTCAACTTATTAATTTTATGGGCTATTTCGTGCAGGACGGCGAGCGCCTCGGGGGTATTGAAGTCCTCGTCCATGGCCGCGTCGAAGCGCGTGGAGAACTCCTCGCCGCCCGCGGCCCCGCCGGCCGCCTCGATACCCCGCAGGGCCAGGTAGAGACCGCTCAGCGCCTTGTGCGCCTGGTCGAGGTGCTGATCGGAATAGTTGAGCGGCTTGCGGTAGTGGCTGGTGAGGATGAAATAGCGCAGCACCTCGGGCTGGTAGCGCGCCAGTACCTCGCGGATGGTGAAAAAGTTGCCCAGGGACTTGGACATCTTCTCGTCGTCCACGCGCACGAAACCGTTGTGCATCCACACGTGGGCGAAACCCCCGCCGTTGGCGCCCACCGACTGGGCGATCTCGTTCTCGTGATGGGGAAACTTGAGGTCCATGCCGCCACCGTGGATATCGAAGTCATGCCCCAGGCAGTGGGTCGACATGGCCGAGCACTCGATGTGCCAGCCGGGCCGCCCCGGCCCCCAGGGCGAGTCCCAGGCGGGCTCGCCGGGCCGCGCCGCCTTCCACAGCACGAAGTCCAGCGGGTCGTCCTTGGCCTCGTCCACCTCCACCCGCGCACCGGCGCGCAGATCCTCGAGCTTCTTGCCCGACAGTTCGCCGTAGTGCTCGAACTTGCTGACGTCGTAGTACACGTCGCCGTTGGACGCGGCATAGGCATAGCCGCGCGCGATGAGCTGTTCGATCATCTCGATGATCTCCGCCATGTGGCGCGTGGCGCGGGGCTCGGCGTTCGGCGGCAGCACCGCCAGCGCCGCGGCGTCCTCCTCCATGGCCGCGATGAAACGCCCGGTCAGGCTGTCGATGTCCTCGTGGTTTTCGTTGGCGCGGGCGATGATCTTGTCGTCGATGTCGGTGATGTTGCGCACGTAGGTGACGTGCTCGCGCCCGAAGCGGTAACACAGGTGACGATAGACCACGTCGAAGACCACCAGCACGCGGGCGTGACCGATGTGGCAATAGTCATAGACCGTCATGCCGCAGACGTACATGCGCACATTCTGCGGGTCGAGGGGTTCGAAAGGCGCCCTGGCGCGCGTGAGTGAATTGTAGATTTCCAGCATGGGTCCTGGGGTCTCGTCGAATTTGCCGTGGGGTTGCCCCCGCAGCGGCATAGCCTACCGGAATCCCGCCGCGCCCTCAAAAGCCCCGCCCGTCCCGGGGCCGCCCGCCTTTCGCCGCCGGGGCAAACTCGCTATGATCCGGCCGATTCCCCGACTCATTCAACCACGAGTAACACGCTGATGCGCAATGGACTGAAGACCGCCCTCCTCCTCGTATGCCTGCTCGGCATCAACCTCGCCGCGCTGGCCGCCGACAACCCGCGCGTGAAATTCACCACCAGCGAAGGTGACTTCGTCGTCGAGCTCTACCCCGACAAGGCGCCCAAAACCGTGACCAACTTCCTCCGCTACGTGGACGAAGCTTACTACGACGGCACCATCTTTCACCGTGTCATCCGCACTTTCATGATCCAGGGCGGCGGCTTCACCGCCGACTTCCAGCGCAAGCCGACCCACGCGCCGGTGCTCAACGAGGCGGACAACGGCCTGAAGAACGAGCGCGGCACCATCGCCATGGCGCGCACCTTCGAACCCCATTCGGCCACCGCGCAGTTCTTCATCAACGTCAGGGACAACCCCAACCTGGATCACACCGCCCCCACGCCGCGCGGCTGGGGCTACGCGGTCTTCGGCCGCGTGGTGGAAGGCATGGACGTGGTGGATCGCATCCGCGACATCCCCACCGGCAGCGCCGGCCCGTTTCCCTCGGACGTGCCGCGCCGCACCGTGGTGATCAAGCGCGTCACGCGCATAACACCCGACGCCGAACCCGCGACACCTGCCGCGCCGCCAAAGAAGTAACGCGCCGGCCCCTTGCATCTCATATTTTCAGGAGCACGCCATGACTACCGTCAGACTCAACACCAACAAGGGTGCCATCACCCTCGAACTCGATGACGCGAAGGCCCCGAAGACCGTCGCCAACTTCGTCCAGTACGTCAGGGACGGTTTCTACGACGGCACCATCTTCCACCGCGTCATCGACGGCTTCATGATCCAGGGCGGCGGCTTCCTGCCGGGCATGGTGCAAAAGCAGACGCGCGAGCCCATCGAGAACGAGGCGCAAAACGGCCTCAGCAACGTCAAGGGTACCATCGCCATGGCGCGCACCCCGGACCCCCATTCTGCCTCGGCGCAGTTCTTCATCAACGTCAAGGACAACGACTTCCTGAATTTCCGCAGCGAGACCCCCGACGGCTGGGGCTACTGCGTGTTCGGCAAGGTCATCGACGGCATGGACGTGGTGGAAACCATCAAGGGCGTGGACACCGGCAGCGCCGGCGGCCACCAGGACGTGCCGAAGGAAGACGTGGTCATCGAAAGCGCGGAAGTGGTGGATTAGTCAGCTTGAATTTCCGAGCCTGCCTTCCGTGCCCTCCAGGACACGCTGCAAGTACATCCCTGTACGCTCGAGGGCCGCGTCCCTGCGGCCCACGGTCCTTGCGGGCACGACAGGCAGCCCTCGGTCGAAGGCGTGCGTTTTCCGTTTGCCATCACTTGATCATCAGCCGATGAACTTTCAGACAACAGCCCCGGCGTGGCTTCCGATTTTGTAGGAGCGCCGCCCCGGCGCGATAATCACACCCATGGCCACCCTCTTCATCTCCGATCTGCACCTGAGTCCCGCGCAAATCTTGTCGGGTAGGAGCGCCGCCCCGGCGCGATAATCACACCCATGGCCACCCTCTTCATCTCCGATCTGCACCTGAGTCCCGAACGACCGGACATCAGCGACCAGTTCCACCACCTCCTCGCAGGCGAGGCCCGCGAGGCCGAGGCACTCTATATACTGGGCGACCTGTTCGAAGTCTGGCTGGGTGATGATCTCGTGCTGCCGGAATACCGGCCATCGCTTGAGGCACTGAAGGCCCTCAGCGACAGCCGCGTGCCCGTGTATGTCA
>JALTLF010000200.1:5493-9857 GCA_027005735.1 Chromatiales bacterium
GAGGCACTCTATATACTGGGCGACCTGTTCGAAGTCTGGCTGGGTGATGATCTCGTGCTGCCGGAATACCGGCCATCGCTTGAGGCACTGAAGGCCCTCAGCGACAGCCGCGTGCCCGTGTATGTCATGCACGGCAACCGCGACTTCCTCATGGGCGAGCAGTTCTGCCGCGACACCGGCTGCACCCTCATCGACGACCCGACGGTCATCGATCTCTACGGCACGCCCACGCTACTGATGCACGGCGACACCCTGTGCACCGACGACACCGCCTACCAGGAATTCCGCCGCATGGTGCGCGATCCCGCGTTTCAGAAGGAATTCCTGTCGAAGCCTGCCGAGGAGCGCATCGAAACCGCTCGCCAGTACCGCGAAACCAGCCGCAACGCCACCGCGGAAAAGAGCGAGGAAATCATGGACGTCAATCCGCAGGCCGTCATCGAGGCCATGCAACAGGCCGGCGTCACCCGCCTCATCCACGGCCACACCCACCGACCCGCGTTTCATCAACTGGAAATCGACGGCAAACCCGCCGAGCGTATCGTGCTGGGCGACTGGTATGGGCAGGGGAGCATGCTGGCGTGTTCAACCGAGGGTTGCAGGCCCGATACGCTCGCCAGCCAGATCTAACGCAGTGGCCCGCCGCCGCGTACATCCTCGACGGTGAAACGGCGATAGCCGGCCGGCAGGGTGAACCACTCCGGCTTGACGGCGACGTTTTCGTTGTAACCCATCAGGCTGCGGGCCTTGCCGCTGGGCGACCAGCCCTGGATGGGAAAGCCGTGCAGGAGGTTGTAGTCCACGCCGGCGGTGGCCATGGCCACGGCACAGGGATCGCGCACGTCGGCGGGGATGATGTTGACGGTGTGGCGGGAATCCGAGGCGATGACGGCATTGAATTCCCGCAGGGCGGCCACGGCATCCTTGAGCAGGCCGGGAATGACGACGTATTCGTAACACAGCTTGCCGTTGACGAGGAACTGGTAGTGGCGTGGCTTGATGCCATTGATGGCGGGCACGCCGGGCATCTCTCCCATGGCGCGATGCACCATGTTCAATTCCATGGGCGGCGCGGCTTCGCGGTGACTGGGCCGCAGCACCATGACGCTGTGGTCTTCTTCCGTGACGCTGTAGATCAGCTTGCGCTTGCGATCATAGAGCATGAAGTCGGGGGAGCCTTCGCCGTCGTCGAAGCGCAGGTAGCGCGGCGTGACGATGACGCGCGTGGCATAAGGCTCGACATACGGATCCCGCTCGACGAAATCGATCACCAGCGCGTGGCTGGCGGTCTCGGGTTCCGGTTCGGGGATGGGCGCCGCGCCAGACGTGGCGGACGCGGTGAGAAGCCACACCGTCAACAGCGTGACGGGACGACGCAACAGACGAACCAGTTTCATACCACCTCTTTACCTCTCCTGCCCTTGACTCGGACTGCCGCCTGAGCCTCTGCCCGCGCCGACACCCTCCAGGTAGTCCAGCTCCGCCTCGCTGAAGCCGGCCTGGCGGCGGGCCTCGCGATGCAGGGGCCCGGCGGGGGCGCCGCGCATGTGTTTCGCCAGCAACTGCCGGAAAGTGGCCTCGGCATCCAGCCCGCGCTGCTCGCACAGGTAGTGAAACCAGCGCGTGCCGGTCTCCACGTGGCCGATCTCGTCGCGGTGGATGATCTCGAGGATGGCCACCGATTCCGCGTCGCCGATGGCGGCCAGGCGTCGGCTGATCCCCGGCGTCACGTCCAGGCCCCGGGCCTCCAGCACGCGCGGCACCAGCGCCATGCGCACCAGGGGATCATACGCGGTTTCGCGCGCCATTTCCCATAGCCCGGTATGGGCCGGCAACTGGCCGTAGCGGTAGCCCAGCTTCGCCAGCCGCGCCGACAGGAGCTGGAAATGGTGGGCCTCCTCCTCCGCCACCCGCACCCAGTCCCGGTAATAGGCCGCCGGCATGGCGCGAAAGCGGTACACCGCGTCCCAGGCGAGATTGATGGCGGAAAACTCGATGTGGCAGATGGCGTGGATCAGCGCGGCATGGCCTTCCGGGGTATGCAGCTTGCGCGTGGGCAGGGCGCGGGGCGCCACCAGGGCCAGTTCGGCGGGATAGCCGGGCGTCGGCGGCGCCTCGTCCACCACCGCCGGGCCGGGACCGGGCTGTGACCCCGCGCCGCCATCCCCTTCCCGCCACAGGGCCACGGCTCGCGCGGTGGCGTCGAGCTTGTCGGTGATCTCGGTGGCGAGAATGGCGCGCCCTGCCGCCGCGAAAGCGGCGGCGCCGGGCGATCCCGTGTCGGAGGAGACGTCCTGTGTACGCATGGACCCATTCTACACCCATGGCGATCCCACCGAATCGGCCTTGCCGGCGATCTCAGGGGGGAACTGGACGCAATCTAAACCGATCTGACGCCCGCTGCGGGCGCGCTTTCGCGGCATGAGCCTGCGAGCTTTGCCCGAACCTGTCATGAAACGGTCAATCCGGGCCATTAGGATTGGTGCCCGCACTGCCATCGGACTAGTGCGCACAGGTTATTGTGACGTAGTTCCGCTTTGCGTATAAAACAACCGTGAGTTCGTGTTTCCCGGTCGCAATGACGGGAGACAAGTGGACAAAAAACAAGCAATGGAACGACTGACGCAGTCCAAAGGGGAGTTACCAGCATGATCCCGAAGCCCATCTACGAGGCACTACCCGCCATCTATGTCGCGGGCGGCATTTCCATCATGGCTGCGACCGGCAATGCGCTGCTGTTCGCCAGCGGAGCCGCCCTTGGCATCATCGGTATGGTACTGCTGAACCGTCGCCGCAACTACCGCCTGTTGCGCCAGCGTCGCGTTCACTGACGACCATCCCGCGACGGCGCGCCCGGCGCCGTCCGCCCTGCCCGATACAGGCCCCGGCCTGTAGCCCCCCACACAAATCTCCGAAACCGCCCCCTCCTGCCACAGGCCCGGCGCGCGAAACGGCATCCCGGCATGGCATCCCGGCGCGCTGCCCCGCATAATGCCGCCATGAACCCGCCCTCTCCCGTCGCCGGCGTCGGCGCACTGGTCTTTCATGGCCGACGCGTCCTGCTGGTACGCCGCGCCCATCCCCCGTATGCCGGCGAATGGGCCATCCCCGGCGGCCGGATCCTTCCGGGCGAGTCCCTTCAGCAGGCGGCGGAGCGTGAGCTGCGCGAGGAGACCGGCCTGCGGGTGCGGGCGCTGGAACCGGTATGGGCCTTCGACATCATCACCGCCGACTGTCACTACGTGGTGGTGGATCTCGCCGCCACCCTCGTCGGCGGGGAATTGCGTGCCGCTGATGACGCCGCGGATGCACGCTGGTTTTCCCGCGAGGAACTCGGGGACGTGCCCCTCAACGTCCATACCCGCCGGCTGCTGGACCGTTTTGCCGTGTTCAGCTGGCCGGAGGAACAGGACTCACAGGCGTGACAGGCCGCGTTCCAGGTCGCGACGAATGTCGTCGATATTCTCCAGACCCACGGCCACGCGCACCAGCCCGTCGCTGATCCCCGCCTCGGCGCGCTCGGCGTCGGTGAGCCGCCCGTGGGTGGTGGTGGCCGGGTGGGTGATGGTGGTCTTCGCATCCCCGAGGTTGGCGGTAATGGACAGCAGCTCGGTGCTGTCGATGACCCGCCAGGCCGCCGCCTGGCCCCCCGCCACCTCGAAGGACAGCACGCCGCCGAAGTCCGACTGCTGGCGCGCGGCCAGGTCGTGCTGTGGATGCGACGCCAGGCCCGGGTGGTACACGCGCCTCACCTTCGGCTGCTCGCTCAGCCATTGCGCCAGCGCCAGGGCGTTCTCGCTGTGGGCCTTCATGCGCACCGCGAGGGTCTCGAGGCCCTTGAGGAAGACCCAGGCATTGAAGGGGCTCATGCTGGGCCCGCCGGTGCGAATGACGCCATAAATTTTCTCGCCCACCGTCTCCGCATCCCCCACCACCGCGCCGCCGACGCAACGTCCCTGCCCGTCGATGTACTTGGTGGCCGAGTGAATGATGACGTCGGCGCCCAACTTCAGGGGCTGTTGCAGTACCGGCGTGCAGAAACAGTTGTCCACCACCAGCAGGGCGCCGTTCTCGTGGGCGAGATCCGCCAGCGCCTGGATATCGGCCACCTCGGTGAGGGGGTTGGACGGCGTCTCGAGGAACAGCAGCTTCGTCTCGGGGCGGATGGCCGCCTTCCAGGCCGCCAGATCGGTCAGCGGCACATACGTCGTTTCCACGCCGAAGGGCGCGAGGTACTTGTTGAACAGCACCACCGTGCTGCCGAAGATGGCGCGCGAGGAGACGATGTGATCCCCCTGCTGCAACAGGCCGAGGCAGGTGCTGAGGATGGCGGCCATGCCCGAGGCGGTGGCCACGCAACGCTC
>JALTLF010000200.1:9957-11943 GCA_027005735.1 Chromatiales bacterium
TTGGGATAGCGGATGGGTGGCGCGGCGGAGGCAAAATAGACCTTGCGCGCGCCGGCCTCGCGCGCCATCTGGATGATCTGCTGGGAGGTGGTGCCGCGCACGATGGAGTCGTCCACCAGCAGCACGTTCTTGTCCCGGAACTCCATGTCGATGGCGTTGAGCTTCTGGCGCACCGACTTCTTGCGCTGTTTCTGACCCGGCATGATGAAGGTGCGGCCGATGTAACGGTTCTTGACGAAACCGGAACGGTAGGTGACGCCGAGGGTATCGGCCAGTTGCAGGGCCGAGGTCAGGCTCGACTCGGGGATGGGAATGACCACGTCGATGTCGTGATCGGGAAACTCGCGCTGGATCTTCCTGGCGAGGTACTCGCCCATGAGCACGCGCGAGTGGTACACGGAGATCCCCTCGATGATGGAATCGGGGCGCGCAAAATAGACCTGCTCGAAGATGCAGGGGTTCAGTTGCGGCGCATCGGCGCACTGGCGGGTGTGCAGATTGTGATCCAGGTCGATGAAGACGGCCTCGCCCGGCGCCACGTCGCGGATCACCTCGAAGCCCAGCACGTCGATGGCCACGCTCTCGGAGGCCACCAGGTATTCCGTACCCTGCCCGGTCTCGCGCTTGCCGAAGATCAGCGGACGAATGCCGTGGGGGTCGCGGAAGGCCAGCACGCCGAGCCCGGCAATCACCGCCACCGCGGCATAGGCGCCACGGCAACGCTGGTGCAGCGCGCCCACGGCGGCGAAGATATCGTCGGCGCCGGCCTTCAGCTTGCCAATGACCTGCAGCTCGTGGGCCAGCACGTTGAGCAGGATCTCCGAGTCGGAGTCGGTGTTGATGTGGCGGCGATCCTCGATGAAGAGATCGCGCTTCAGCTCGGCGGCATTGGTGAGGTTGCCGTTGTGCGCCAGCGCGATACCGTAGGGCGAGTTGACGTAGAAGGGCTGCGCCTCCGCCGAGGAGGAACAGCCGGCGGTGGGATAGCGCACGTGGCCGATGCCCATGTTGCCGCGCAGGCGCAGCATGTGGCGGGTATGGAACACGTCGCGCACCAGGCCGTTGGCCTTGCGCATCAGCATGCGGCCATTGTCGTCCACCGTGACGATGCCGGCGGCATCCTGGCCACGGTGTTGCAGGACGATCAGGCCGTCATAGAGCGACTGGTTGACCGCGCCATGAGCCACGATGCCAATTATTCCGCACATCTTTCTACCTCAAACCACATGATCCGCCCATTCAGTGTAGCACCGCCCGCGCCGCGCGACGCTCAGTATTTGAACCCCGCCGCCACGTCACGGGGCAGAAACTCCGTCATCCACATGGCCACGGCCTCGAAGTTGCCCATCAGCAGGGACTCCTGCCACCACGCGGCCCGCGGTACCGGCGTCAGGCCGAGCAGAAGCACCACCACCGACACCAGCACGATGCCACGCAGGAAACCGAACAGCACGCCGGCGAAGCGATCAAGGTTGGTCAGGCCGGTGCGCTTGATGATCTGGTTGACGAAAAAGTTCACCACGATGGACACCAGTAGCGTCAGCACGAAGAGGATGGCGAAGGCCGTGATGAGACGGAAGGTGGGATCGACGATGACATCGACCCACAGTTGCGCGAAACGCGTCATAAAGGTCAGCGCCACCCAGAAGGCGACGATCCAGCCCACCAGCGAGAGCGCCTCGCGGGCGAAACCCCGCACCAGGCTGACGAAGGTGGAGAGCAGGATAACGACGATGATAACGAGATCGATCCAGGTCATGGTCAGTTCATCCGCGCGCGGTCACGGCCTCAGGGATGCCGAACGACGAAGCCCTCGAGTTCGAGTTTCCTCGCCACCGCGGCGCGCAGGCGCTCGGCCTTGTCGCGCGCCCCCACCGGGCCGACGCGCACGCGGAAGCGGCGTCCCTCACGCGTGGTGACCGCCTCGGCGAAGGCCTGGAAACCCGCCTTGCGCAGGCGGTCGCGCAGTTTCAGGGCACGCGCGCG
>JALTLF010000201.1:0-1403 GCA_027005735.1 Chromatiales bacterium
GCGCGCCATGCCCTTGCGGTACTCGGCGTGCTTGTATTGAGCCCCGTCGTGTCGGCGGGGGAGAGCGTGACACGTTTGAGTATCGGTTATGACTACACCAGCGGCGCTTATGGTCAGGGTAGTACCACCGAGATCGAAACCGTGCCCATCGGCATGGAGATGAGCGGGGGTCAGTGGCGCTTCAATGTGACCGTGCCCTTCATCGCCGTTACCGGTGATGGCTCGGTGGTGCCGGGGGCCGGCGGACCGATGGGTTTGTTTGGCTCCGGAGGTGGCTCTACACCCACCAGCACCGTGACTACCGAGTCCGGGCTGGGAGACGTCACTGCCGGCGTGGCTTATGCGCTGCCGAATACCGATGATTTCTACGAAGTGAGCGCCAGGGTCAAGTTCGGGACCGCCGATGCCGCGCGTGGCCTCGGCACGGGGGAGAACGATTACTACTTCCAGTTCGACGCCGTCCTCGGTGGAGATACCGTCAACCCGTGGTTCACGCTGGGCTACATTCTTACCGGTGACTCGGCCACCACCACATACGAGGACGTGGCCTATGGCAGCGTGGGGATCATGGTGAGTCGCGACACCGGCGGTTCCCTGGGTATCGGCTACGACTATCGCCAGTCCACGGTGAGCAACTTCGATGACTTCGAGCAGGCCAGCGCCTTCATCAGCTGGAGAACGGCGTCGGGAGGTTCGGTGACGCTCAGCGGATCGCTGGGGCTAAGCGACGGCGCGCCGGACTACGGATTCAACCTTACCCTGCGCGGGGGTGATTGAGGCACGGGTATCCCGCGGGTGATCATTCCCTGAGCGGGCCTGCAGAGAACAACGGGATTTTTGCTTCACCGCCCAAGGGCGGGTCTGTCGCAGCCGCCTGTGGCGGATACCAGAGTCGGCGACTATACTGCTTGGGTATTCGTTTTTTCGGGAGTGACAATGGGAAGCAGGCCGCCCGGGAGAGGCAAGATTCCGTTTTTCCTGTTCGTGTTCTGGCTGCTGTCCGGTCACGCCATCGCTGCCGACGTCCTGGTAATCAACTCGGGGCGCGGCGCGCCGTTCGCCACGCCACAGCGGGACGGTTTCTATGATCGCCTGGTGGTGGAACTGTTCTCGCGCCTGGGACTGCGCGCCACCACCATCAAGCTGCCCTCCGAGCGCGCGCTGATCAACGCCAACAGCGGCATCGATGACGGCAACCTTGCACGTATCCGCGGCCTGGAGAAGAAGTATCCCAACCTCGTGCGGGTGCCGGAAAAGATCGTCAGTTTCGAGTTCCTTGTCTTCACCAACGGCCTGGCGTTTCCCGTGCAGGGCTGGGAGAGTCTCGCGCCCTATAACATCGCCTACATCACCGGCTGGAAGATCCTCGAGAACAAGGCGCAATACTACCGCTCCGTGACGCG
>JALTLF010000201.1:1503-3107 GCA_027005735.1 Chromatiales bacterium
TATGCCTTCGTGCGCTTCGACACGGGAGAGGAAATGGCCGTGGGCGAGGATCCGGGGGGTGACAGCCCGCGCCTGACCGCCACGCTTACTCATACTTATAATCAACGACAACTGGAGATCGGTCGTTTTGGCGTGGTGGCGAGCCTCGACGGCGTCTATGGGCGATTGCTCGACCACCTGTGGGTGATCCTGCTCTCCAATGCCATCAAGACCACGCTGGTGGCGCTGTTTATCTACCTCCTGTTCCATCACCTCGTCGGCCGCCACCTTTCATATATTGCCGAGTTCTCCGGCGAGGATGCCGTGGGCAGGGCGGACGAGCCCATGCAACTGGCCCGCAAGGACGGGGAGGACGATGAGCTGGAGTTCGTGGTCCGCGCCATCAACCGCATGCGGGCGCAGCTACACGACTACATCGACGAACTGGACCGCCAGGCCCACTACCTGTCGCAGACCCTGGACAGTATCGGTGACGCCGTCATCGTCACCGACACGGCAGGCAGGGTGACGCGCATGAACCCGGTGGCGGAGGATCTCACCGGCTGGCCCATCGACGATGCCAGGGGCCTGCCTCTCAGGGATATCTTTCCCATCATCGATGCGACCACGCGCGAGGCCATCGAGAACCCCGTGGACAAGGTGCTGGCCACCGGCGAGACCGTACACCTCAGCAACCACACCACCCTCATCGCGCGGGACGGCAGAGAGTACCAGATCAGCGACTCCGCGGCGCCCATTCGCAGTGGCGGGGAGATCCTCGGCATGGTGCTGGTCTTCAACGACGTCACGGAACAGTACCGCCTGCGCATGGAAGCGGCGAAGAACCGTCGCGACCTCCAGGCCGTCATGGACAACTCGCCGGCGCTGATCTGGGTCAAGGACCTGGAAGGGCGCTACCTGTTCGTCAACAGCCGTTGCGAGGAGATCTTTGGCATCAATAGCGAGGAAGTGGTGGGGCGTACCGACGCGCAACTGTTTCCCGCCGCCATCGCCGAGGAGATCCGCCGTTCGGACCAGGACATGCTGGGCGTGGGGCATGCCCTGGAGGCCGACGATACCATCCCGGTGGGGAGAGGACAGCTGCGCACCTTTTCCACCACGCGCTTTCCCATGCGGGACGAAAATGGCGAGATCTATGCCATCTGCGGGATCTCCCGGGATACCACCCACATCGAGGAGGCGGAGGCGCGCTTCCGACAGCTGGTGGAGTCCACCTCGGCCATCCCCTGGGAGCTGGACCTGCGGAGCTGGCGTTTCACCTATGTCGGGCGCCAGGCCGAGGCCGTGCTGGGTTATCCCGTGGAGGAGTGGTACGAGGAGGACTTCTGGCAAAGGCACATTCATCCCGAGGATCGCGCCCATGCCGTCGATTCCTGCGTGACGGCGACGGAACGCGGCGAGGACCACGAATTCGAATACCGCATGCTGGCCGCCGACGGGCGCGCCGTGTGGCTGAGTGATCACGTGCGCATCGTGCGCAAACGGGGCAGGGCCGTGAAGCTCCAGGGCTTCATGTTCGACATCACGGAGCGCAAGGAAAGCCAGAGACGGCTGGAACAGAGCGAGGCCAAGTTCCGTGCCCTGTTCGATACGGCGGGTGACGC
>JALTLF010000202.1 GCA_027005735.1 Chromatiales bacterium
CTGCCGCCCCCCGCGCCAGCGCCCCCCCGGCCATCGTCTTTCCCGAGCGCCTCGGCGGCATGACGCGGGTGGAACGGGAGATCTATCCCGATCCGCGCCTCGGCGTGGGTTATCACTACGAGGCGCGCGGCGGCCGCTGTTCGGTCTATGTCTATGACCGCGGCTACGGGCACATTCCCGACGGCGTCCAGCACGAACTCGTGCGCCTGGAATTCGCCGAAGCGCGGCGCGACATCCGCCTCGCCGCCTCCCGTGGTATCTACCGCGAGTTACGCGAACTGGGGACCTCCCTGCGGGTGGTGGACACGCCCGCCGGTCGCCAGAGTTTCCTGCGCGCCGACTACAGTTTCCGCTTGCGTCACGTGCCGCGCCGCTCGGTGCTGATGCTCGGCGGCAGCCGCAACCATTTTCTCAAGCTGCGTTGTACCTGGCGCCGCGACGCCGACGAGCGCGGCAGGAAGGTGCTGGCGCGTTTTGTCCATGCGGTCGTCGGGTACTACCTGAAGTGAGCGGCCCGGCAAGGCGCGACTGGCGTCTCGATCCCCGCCTGCAACAGGACTGCCACGAACTCGGCCGGCTGGCCTGCGCCAGTGTCCTGCTGATGGACAATGCCGATTACCCCTGGTTCATCCTCGTGCCGTTTACCGACAGGGTGGAACTGCACGAACTCGATGCCGACCTGCGTGAGGCGCTGTGGCAGGCCGTCATCGATCTGTCGCGTTTCGTCAGTCGCTGTTTCGCCACCGACAAGATCAACGTCGCGGCCATCGGCAATGTGGTCAGGCAGTTGCACGTGCATGTGGTGGGGCGCCGCGAGGACGATCCCTGCTGGCCGGGGGTGGTGTGGGGAACGCAGGCGGGGCCCGCCTACACGCCGCAGGCGGTGGCGGCCATCCGCCGGCAGTTGCAGGCGGCGCCGGAACTGGAACACGAGCTGGAGATCACAAAGACATGAAGCACCGGATACTGGCGGGCCTGCTGTGGTGGTTCCTGTTCACGGGCCCGGCGCAGGCCCACGGCTGGGACCTGGGGGTCTCGGCGGAGTTCGTCGATGCCGTCGATGCACCCTACCTCGAGGACGGCATCGGTTTTCACCTCGGCTACGAGTTCATCGACACTGACAATCTACGCCTCGGCGTGCAGATGCACTACATCGACGGCAGCAGCCGCGCCGAGGATCTCTATTTCGCCGACGAGATGAGTTTCTCCTCGCTGGCGGGTTTCGTCACCCTGCGTCCGCGCGGGCTGCCCCTGTTCGTCAAGCTGGGCCGTGCGCGGGTGGAGTACACCACCCTGTTCGAGCACCGCCAGGCCTCGGGCCTGGCCTGGGGCGCGGGGCTCGCCTTCGGTGACGACTACTGGCGCCTGCATGTGCTCGACTACGAGCGCTACGAACTCGACGGCATCGCCTTCAATACCTTTTCCGTTACCCTGACCATTATTCTCGTTCCCTGAGGCGGCCGTGCCGCCACTTCAGCGCAGCGGCACGGTTCCCGACCACTCGAGGGGCAGGGTTTCCTGTCTGCCGCCGGGCAGGGGCAACCGCAGTTGCGATTCCAGTCGCAGGGGCACGCGCGACTGGCTGCGCAGGGTTTGCCAGACGCCGCCGAGATCCCGGAAGCTCACCCGGTTGTCCAGCGTCAGGCGGCTGCTGCCGGCGGCGGCGATGTTCAGCCCGCCCTGGCTGCGACCCTTTACCACCGGCTTGCCGGCGATGATTGCGCGGTACTGGAGCCCCTGCAGCGGCAGGGCGAAGGCGTTGGGGTTGTCCACGCGCAGGTGCAGGCGCAGGGTCACGCCGCGCAGGTCGATGTCCCTGAGACTGAGGCCCGTGACGCTCAGGCGCGGCAGTTGCGGCAGGCTGAAATGGCCGCTGGCCTTCAGGGGCACGCGCACCAGGCCGAAGTCGATTTCACCCTTCAGGGTCCAGGCAACGCGCCGTTGTTTCACCAGTGTTCTGAGGCCGGCGGCGACGCGTTTGTGATCCAGCGTCACCGGCAGGCGCAGCACGCCGCTGCCGCGGGCCGGGACCTCGAGGCCCTCGTGGGCGGTGCCGGAGAGGAACTTGCGCCCGTCGAAATCCAGCTGGTAGCGCAGGCCGCGCACCGGCAGGCCGACGGGGTTGGGGTTGTCCACCTGGAACTCGAAGGCCACGTCACTCTGGAGCAGGCTGGCCGAGACCACGCGCAGGTCGCGGAAGCCTACCTCTGGCGGGCGGACGTATTTCTTCAGGCCCGCGCAGCCACTGGCGAGCAGGACCAGCACGACGACAAGGTTCAGGCGAAGGGCGGACATGGGGCTACCTCTCGGGGTCGGGGCGATGGATACCGAATGATATCGGGTCGGCGCCGGGATACTGGAGGGCACAGGGTATCATGCGGGCAAAAAAATGCCCCCGGGGGTAGGGGGCGCAGACGCGCACTTGCATGCGCGGAGGCAATAAGGAGAAAGCAGTGAACGGGGCGGCACGCGCATGGCGGCGCTTGCCGCGGAAATCCGTGTCCTGCATCCTGTATAACGCGCAGGGACGGCCATGGTTGACCTGCCGGGGGAATGCGTCGGGACGGACGGCACGGGAGAGAACGAGGATGGAAGTGGAACATTGGAATGATGCCAGCGACGGCGCGCTCAGCGAGGCCGCCATGGCGCGCAAGCTCGCCGCGCGCGGATACCGCGTCAGCCGCTATGTCTATCCGCCGGGGACCGTGTTCCCCGAGCACAGTCACGCGGTGGACAAGATCGACGCGGTCCTGCAGGGACGCTTTCGCCTGTGCCTCGCCGGGCGATGCGTGGTGCTGGCGGCGGGCGACTGCATCGCCGTGCCGGCCGGCATGGCGCACCGCGCCGAGGTGGTCGGCGATGAGGCCGTGGTCAGCCTCGATGCGGTGCGCGCACCCGGCGGCTGAAGCGGGCGGCAGTGCTCAGTTGGTATAGGAGGGCGCCAGCCCGTGGCCCCACAGCAGCACCGTCACCGCCAGCATGCCGATGAGCATCACCATGCCGAAGGTCAGCACCGCGGTGGCGAACAGGAAACCCTGCTCCCGGCTCACGCCCATGACGACGGGAATGCCGGTGTAGAGCAGGTACACGGTGTAGGCCAGCGCGG
>JALTLF010000203.1 GCA_027005735.1 Chromatiales bacterium
ACGCCGTGCTGCGCGAGCGGCTGGTGGCCGAGGGCGCCGGCCAGGAGATCATCGGCGCCGAGGGCGGCATGCGCGAGGTCATTCGCCAGGCCGCCAAGCTGGCGCCGGTGCCGGTGACCGTGCTCATTACCGGTGAGAGCGGCACCGGCAAGGAGTTGCTGGCCGGCTACCTGCACCGCCACGGCGGGCGCGCGGGACCCATGGTGACGGTCAACTGTGCCGCCCTGCCGGCGGCCCTCATCGAGAGCGAACTGTTCGGCCACGAGAAGGGCGCCTTCACCGACGCACACGCGCAGAAGCAGGGCAAGTTCGAGCTGGCCCACGGCGGCACCCTGTTTCTCGACGAGATCGGCGAAATGAGCCTCGAGGCCCAGGCCAAGCTCCTGCGCGCCCTGCAGGAAAACGAGATCTACCGCGTCGGCGGCACCCGGCCCATCGCAGTGGACGTGCGCGTGGTAGCGGCCACCAACCGCGACCTGCAGGCGGAAGTGGCGGCGGGGCGCTTCCGCGAGGATCTCTACTATCGCCTCAAGGTCGCCGAGTTGCATTGCCCGCCCCTGCGCGAGCGCATGGAGGATCTGCCCGCGCTGGCGCAGTTTTTCGTTGCGCGCTATGCCGAGAAACTGGACAAGCCGGTGGTGGGGATCGCCCCGGCGGCCCTCGACCTGCTCGCCCAGCACGGCTGGCCGGGCAACGTGCGCGAGCTGGAGAACACCATCGCGCGGGCCGTGGCGCTGGCCGAGACCCGCGTGCTGGGGCCGGCGGATTTCAGCCTCGGCAGTGGCGCTCCGGCAAGGGGGCATGCCGTGGCGCCATCCCCCGCCGGGGCGGCGGCTGCCGACATGGAGGAGGACGGGACGGCCGCGGCCTACCGGCAACTGTTGCGTGCCTGCGGGATCGACGCCCCCCCTGGCTCCGACGGCACGGCCGCCTGGGAGACGGTCATGGCCGCCTGCGAGCGCCTGCAGGTGGCGACGGCGCTGGCGCGCTACGGCAACCAGAAGGAGGCCGCCGCGGCGCTGGGTCTGCATCCCACCAAGCTGCATCGGCTGGTGAAGAAATACGGCCTGAAGGGGGGCAAGTGAGGATCGGGGCGGTTTCGCGCCCGGGCGCGGGTCGGATCCCCAAAAGTGAATTTCAAAAATGAAATTATTTCATCCGCGCAAGGGCGCAGCGCGCGGCCGAAACGGACCAGTAAACTACAAGCCATTGAAAAAACAGGACAATAATCTGTAACAGGAGGCTGGCATGGGCGTTGCACTGGAAGACCATGACGGATGCAACCGGGCCACGGGACGTGGCATGAACGAGACCGCAAGACAGACGGGACGGGCCGGGCCGGGCGTCGGTAATGAATCCGGGGCCGGAACCCGGGCCGGCCGGACCCGTCCAACAGAGGTGAACGTGAGCTTGCCAGAACCCTGTTACCGATGGAGGCCCACGCTCGTTCATACCCAGGGATGGGTCAGGCTGTGCCTGCTGGCGCTGGTCCTGCTGGCCGCGCCTGCCCAGGCCGCCGGGCCCGACTGGAAGATCGGCCGGGCCGTGATTGGCCAGGGGGGCGTGCTGAAGCTCAGCCTGCGTAATCAGGGGCAGGAGGGCACGGCAACGGTGACCCTCGCGGGTCGCTGGACCCGGGGCGCGCGGAGTCCCGCCGACGCCCTGGCGAGCCTGCCGAGGCTGGGCAGTTTCACCCGCCAGGTGGCGGGGAAGCACACCGCCATCCTGCAGGTGGGACTGGGTGTCCTCGGTCCCCGCCCGGAAGGGGCGTCGCTGGAACTGGTGCTGTGGACCGGCCAGCGGGTCACCGACCAGCGTATCGTGCCCTAGCAGGGCATCCGTCGGGCGTGCATCGCGCACGGGCTGCGATGCCAACCGCAACTGGAAGAGGAAGACCATCATGAAAAAGCTGATTGTACTGACGGCACTGTTGCTCGGCACCAGCACCCCGGCGCTTGCGGGCGGGATCGACGTGCGCATCGGCGTGGATCTGGGCCTGCCCCACGTGGATCTGCCACCCCCGCACCCCGGCTACGTGCCGCCCTATCACGGCGCGTACTGGGGCGGCCACCGCGTCATCCAGCGTATCTATGTTCCCGGCGCGGTGTACTATGGCCGCCGCCACCACGGCTACGGGGGCTACTACGATGGCCGCGCGCGACACGACTGGCGTCACCGCCGCCACGAGCGCCGGGAATGGCGTCATGAACGCCGTGAATGGCGGCACGAGCGTCGGGAATGGCGCCATGAACGTCGCGCCCATGATCGTCCGCGCCACGATCGCCCCCGTCATGACCGGCCGCGCCATGAGCGGCCCGGGCGCGACCACGACGGCGCCGGTGACCATCGCCGCCGCCGGGACGGTGACCACGGGCGTTACCCGGGGGAAATCGAGCGTATTCGCATCCTGCGCTAGCCAGGGAAACACCCGGGGCACCGCAACGGCCACGCCATCGCGTGGCCGTTTGCGCTGCCCTCCCCGCGAGCGTGTCGTCACCCTCCAGCGACGTCCTCCCGGCGGACGGGTATCATAGGTGCCCATGTCCGTGGAAGCCGCCATCGATGCCCTGCCGTCCCCCCTGCGCGAGCCCGTGGCCACGGCCTGGCGGGACTGGGCGGCGGCCAACGGGGAACTGGCGACGCGCCTTGCCGCCTCGCCGCTGGCCGCGGAGCTGCCCCGCGTGTGGGCGGCGAGCCGCTTCGTGCAGCAGGCCTGTGAACGCCACCCCGAGATGCTCGCCGAGCTCCTCGACGAGGATGCCCTGACGCGCGCCCGCGGAAACGACGAACTCGCCGTCCGCCTGTCCCCCCTGCTCACCGGCCCCACCGATCGGGATGCCCTGCACGCTGTCCTGCGCCGCCAGCGCCGGCGCGAGATGGTGCGCATTGCCTGGCGCGATCTCGCCGGCCGCGCGGCCCTCGAAGAGACCCTGCGCGATCTCTCCATCCTCGCCGAGGTACTCATCGCCGGCGCGCTGGACTGGCTGTATGCCGCCCTGTGCGGGGAAATGGGCGTGCCCCACGGCGGCGGCGCGGCGGGCGAGGACGGAGACGCCGCCGGGCCGGGGGCGCCGCAGCAGATGGTGGTGCTGGCCATGGGCAAGCTGGG
Organism: Chromatiales bacterium; assembly: GCA_027005735.1. Lineage (GTDB taxonomy): Bacteria > Pseudomonadota > Gammaproteobacteria > CAMYNG01 > CAMYNG01 > HyVt-448. Next base: position 3,110 of record JALTLF010000203.1, read on the forward strand.
CGCCGGGGAACTCAACTTTTCCTCCGACGTGGATCTCATCTTCGCCTATCCCGAAGACGGCGAGACCGTGCCCGCCGCGGGCCAGACCCGCGCGTGGGCCAACAGCGAGTTCTTCGCCCGCCTGGGCCGCGAACTCATCGAGGCGCTGGACCGGCGCACCGCCGACGGTTTCGTCTTCCGCGTGGACATGCGCCTGCGCCCCTTCGGCGATTCCGGCCCGCTGGTGAGCAGCTTCGATGCCATGGAACACTACTACCAGGCCCATGGCCGCGAGTGGGAGCGCTACGCCATGATCAAGGCGCGGGTGGTGGCCGGGGATCGCGCCGCCGGCGAGCGCCTGACGGCCATGCTGCGCCCCTTCGTCTACCGGCGCTACGTGGACTTCGGCGCCTTCGAGTCCCTGCGCGAGATGAAGGCGCTCATCGTGCGCGAGGTGGCGCGCAAGGGACTGGAGGACAACATCAAGCTTGGCGCCGGCGGCATCCGCGAAGTGGAGTTCATCGCCCAGGCCTTCCAGCTCATCCGCGGCGGCGCCGAGCCCGCCCTGCAGGAGCGCCGCCTGCTGGATGTGCTGGCCACCCTCGCCGCGCGCGACTACCTGCCCGACTATGTGGTGGCCGAGCTGCGCGAGGCCTATGTCTTCCTGCGCAACTGTGAACACCGCCTGCAGGAATACGAGGATCAGCAGACCCATGTCCTGCCCGGCGACGAGATCGCCCGCCTGCGGCTGGCCTGGTCGCTGGGCTTTGCGGACTGGGAGGCCTGTGCGGCGGTCCTGCGCGCGCACCGCGAGCGCGTGCGCCAGCACTTCGAGCAGGTCTTCGCCGCGCCCCAGCTCGGCGAGGCGGGCGAGGGCGCCTCCCCGTGGCAGGCCGTGTGGAGCGGCGCCACGGAGGAGGCGGAGGCCGTCGGCCTGCTCGCCGGGGCCGGCTACGAAGATCCCGCCGAGGTCCTGCGCCGCCTGGCCCTGCTGCGCGACAGCCGTAGCACGGGCCTGCTCAGCGCCCAGGGGCGCGCGCGCCTCGACGACCTCATGCCCCTGCTCATCGGTGCGGCCGCCGCCACCCCCCAGCCCGACGCCGCGCTGTTGCGGGCTCTGGAACTCGTCGAGGCCATCGGCCGGCGCAGCGTCTATCTCGCCCTGCTGGCGGAAAATCCCATGGCCCTGTCCCAGTTGGTCAAGCTGTGCGCCGCCAGCCCGTGGATCGCCCGCTTCCTCGCCGGCCACCCCATGCTGCTCGACGAACTCCTCGATCCGCGCAGCCTCTACCATCCGCCGGAGCGGGCGGCCATGGCCGAAGAACTGCGCGCGCGCCTCGCCCAGCTGGCGCCGGAGGACGAGGAGCGCCTCGTCGATGCCCTGCGCCATTTCAAGCAGAGCACCGAGCTGCGCGTCGCCGCCGCAGACATCGCCGGCGCCCTGCCGCTCACCGAGGTCAGCAATCACCTCACCTGGCTGGCCGAGGTGATCCTCGAGGCCGTGCTGGACCTCGCCTGGCGCCACATGACGGCGCGCCACGGTCGCCCGGTCTGCGACGCCGCGGGCAGTCTCTGCGACACCGGTTTCGCCGTGGTGGCCTACGGCAAGCTGGGCGGGCTGGAACTGGGCTACGGCTCGGATCTCGACCTGGTGTTCGTCCACGCCGGGCAGGATCCCAATGCCATGACCACCGGCGAACATCCCCTCGCCGTGCCGGTGTTCTTCGCTCGCCTCGGCCAGCGCATGATCCACATCCTCACCGTGCGCACCGCCGCCGGCCAGCTCTACGAAGTGGACATGCGCCTGCGCCCCAACGGCGCCTCGGGCATGCTGGTGTCGAGTTTCGGCGCCTTCGAGGCCTACCAGCGGGAGAAGGCCTGGACCTGGGAGAAACAGGCCCTGGTGCGCGCGCGGGTGGTGGCCGGCGATCCCCTCATCGCCGCCGAGTTCGATCGCATCCGCCGCGAGGTGCTGGGCGAACGCCGCGAGCCCGAGGTCCTGCGCCGCGAGGTGCGCGACATGCGCGAGAAGATGCGCCGGGCCAAAAGCGCCGCGAAGCCCGGCCAGTTCGATCTCAAGCAGGATCGGGGAGGTATCGCCGATATCGAATTTATGGTGCAATATGGCGTTCTGGCGTGGGCCGCCGATCATCCCGAACTGCTGGATTTTACGGACAATATCCGCATTCTGGAGGGTTTCGCCGCCGCCGGCCTCATGCCGCGCGCAGACACGGACGTGCTGAGCGAGGCTTACCAGACCTTCCGCAACCGGATCCATCGCCTGAAGTTGCAGGCGCGGCCCGCTGTTGTCGCGGCGGAGGAGTACGCGGAACTGCGCGGGCAGGTCCGCCGCCTGTGGGCGCGCTGGATGGAAGACGGCGAGGACACGAACGCATAACAGACACGAGAGTTGGGAGTAGCAGTTTTATGTCGATGGCAGACCGTGACGGGGTGATCTGGTTCGATGGCGAGATGGTGCCCTGGCGCGAAGCGCAGGTGCACGTGCTCACCCATACCCTGCACTATGGCATGGGGGTGTTCGAGGGCCTGCGCGCCTACCGCGCGGAGAAGGGCACGGCCATCTTCCGCCTCGAGGCGCACACCGAGCGCCTGTTCCGCTCGGCGCACATCATGGGCATGAAGATCCCCTTCGACAGGGCGACATTGAACGCCGCCCAGCTCGCCGCGGTGCGCGACAACGGCCTGGAGACGGCCTACATCCGGCCCATGTGTTTCTATGGATCCGAGGGCATGGGCCTGCGCGCCGACAACCTGCGCGTGCACGTCATCGTCGCCGCCTGGGACTGGGGCGCCTACCTCGGCGACGACGGGCTGGAGAAGGGCATCCGCATCAAGACCTCCTCCTTCACGCGCCACCACGTGAACATCTCCATGTGCAGGGCCAAGGCCAACGGCCACTACATCAATTCCATGCTGGCCCTGCAGGAGGCCCTGCGCGACGGCTACGACGAGGCCCTGTTGCTGGACGTGGACGGCTTCGTCGCCGAGGGCAGCGGCGAGAACCTGTTCGTCATCCGCGACGGCGTCATCTACACGCCGGAGCTGACTTCGGCGCTGGAGGGTATCACGCGCGACACCATCTTCCACCTGGCGCGCGAACTGGGCTACGAGGTGCGCGAGAAGCGCATCACCCGCGACGAGGTCTATGTCGCCGACGAGGCCTTCTTCACCGGCAGCGCCGCCGAGGTGACACCCATCCGCGAACTCGATGGCCGCCAGATCGGCAGCGGCACGCGCGGGCCCATCACCGAGCAGTTGCAGACGCGCTATTTCGACCTGGTGCACGGGCGCCTCGAAGGTCACGACGACTGGCTGGCCTACGTGAAGGCCTGAAAACGGTAGCGGGATCTGGAACAGGTATTGATATACCCATATATATAAGGGAGGAGGAAACATGAGCGAGACCGCACAAGCACAACGGACCGCCGGCGCGGCCCACTACACCGTCAGCCGCGAGGATCTGCCGCTGCATTGTCCACCACCGGGCGTGCCCCTGTGGAGCATGCACCCGCGCGTCTATCTCGACGTGCTGACCACCGGCCAGGCACGTTGTCCGTATTGCAGTACCATCTACGAGTTGAAGGACTGAACGCTCCTTCGTCGGCGGTCGATCCCGTCGGCCGCCGACGCTCGCGGTATTGTCCCTGACCTTGTTGGATGTTGACTCGATCCGGTTGCGAGAACCGTTCCCCTTATGACACTCAGCCCTGACGAACTGAACTTCGATGCCGCCCGCGTGCTGGTGGCCGGCGACAGCATGCTGGATCGCTACTGGCACGGCGAGACCTCGCGCATCAGTCCCGAGGCGCCGGTGCCGGTGGTGCTCGTGGGCAATGCCGAGGAACGCGCCGGTGGCGCGGGTAACGTGGCGCTCAACGTCGCCGCCCTTGGCGGGCAGGCGACGGTCACCGGGCTGGTGGGTGACGACGAGGCCGGCGCCAGCCTGGCGAAACTGCTCGGCGGCGCGCAGGTGCGCTGTGACTTCGAGGCCCTCGGCAGCGGGCGCACCATCACCAAGCTGCGCGTCATCAGTCGTCACCAGCAACTCATTCGCCTCGATTTCGAGGACGGCTTCAGTGCCGCGGAATCCGTCCGGGTGCTGCCGCGCTTCGCCGCGCAACTGGACGCCTGCGACGTGGTGGTACTGTCCGACTACGGCAAGGGCACGCTGGCGGCGGTGCAGGACTTCATCCAGGCGGCGCGCACCGCCGGGCGCCCGGTGCTGGTGGATCCCAAGGGGACCGACTTTGACCGCTACCGTGGCGCCACCCTGATCACGCCCAACATGCACGAGTTCGAGGCCGTGGTGGGTCCCTGCGCCAACGACGAGGAAGTGGTGGCCAGGGGCGAGGCCCTGATGGCGGAGCTCGGGCTGGATGCCCTGCTGGTGACGCGCAGCGAGAACGGCATGACCCTGTTGCAGAAAGATTGTGCCGCCCTGCACCTGCCCACCCAGGCGCGCGAGGTCTTCGATGTCACCGGCGCCGGCGACACCGTGATCGCCACCCTGGCCGCGGCGCTGGGCGCGGGGCGTGCGCTGGAAGACGCCACCGCGCTGGCCAATCTCGCCGCCGGCGTGGTGGTGAGCAAGCTCGGCACCGCCACCGCCAGCGTTCTCGAACTGCGCCGCGCCATGCGCGAGCAGAGCGAAGTGATACGCGGCATCGTGGACGAAGACCAGCTCCTGGCGCTCATGCGCGAGGCCCGCGAGCACGGCGAGAAGGTGGTCATGACCAACGGCTGTTTCGACATCCTGCACGCCGGCCACGTGGCCTACCTGGAGCAGGCGCGCGAACTGGGAGACCGCCTCGTCGTCGCGGTCAACACCGACGAGTCGGTGCGCGATCTCAAGGGACCGGAGCGGCCGGTGAATACCCTCGAGCGGCGCATGCGCATGCTCGCCGCCCTGTCCTGCGTGGACTGGGTGGTGCCCTTCGCCGAGGATACCCCCACGCGGCTGATCTGCCGGCTCGCCCCCGATGTCCTCGTCAAGGGCGGCGACAACGATCCGGACGCCATTCCCGGCGGCGAGTGCGTGCGCGAGGCCGGCGGCGAGGTGAAGGTCCTCACCTATATCGAGGGCCTCTCCACCACCGGCATCATCGACAGCATCCGCCGCCAGGACTGAGCGCGGCGGACCATGGCGGACGCGGAACCCACTTCCCCCCATCACTGCGACGTGGCCATCTTCGGCGGCGGGGTCGCCGGGCTGTGGTTGCTGGCGAGTCTGCGTCACGCGGGCTGGGACGCCGTGCTGTTCGAGTCGGGGCGCGTGGGCGAGGGCCAGACCCGCCACGCGCAGGGGATCATCCACGGCGGCACCAAGTACGCCCTGGCGGGCAAGCTCACTGCGTCCTCCGAGGCCATCGCCGCCATGCCCGCGCGCTGGCGCGCCAGCCTCGCCGGGGAGGCCTGGCCGGATCTCACCGGCGTGCGCGTGCTCTCGACGCACCAGTACCTGTGGTCCACGCGCTCGCCGGGATCGCGCCTCGCGGGCTTCTTTGCCAGCCGCCTCATGCGCGGGCGCACGCACCGTCTCGATCCGCAGGACTATCCCGAGGCCTTTCGCCATGCGGACTTTCGCGGCCAGATCTATGCCCTGGACGAGCCGGTCATCGATACCGCCTCGCTGCTGGATCGACTCGCGGCCCTCTCGCCAGGCTGCATACACCACTATGCGGCTGACAGCCTGCGCTTTGACGACGCGACCCACTTCGAACTGCGCCTGCGCAGCGGCGAGGCGCGGCGCTACAGCGCGCGGCGGGTGGTCTTCGCCGCTGGCGCCGGCAATGCCGAACTGCTGGCGCGTGCCGGGCGCGAGGGGCCGGCGATGCAGTTGCGTCCCCTGAAGATGGTCATGGCGCGCGGCCAGCTGCCCGGCGATCTCTTTGCCCATTGTCTCGGCGCCAGCGTCAACCCGCGCCTGACCATCACTTCCCATCGCGATGCGGCGGGCGAGGTGGTGTGGTACCTCGGCGGACAACTGGCCGAGGAGGGCGTGGCGCGCAGTGACGGCGCGCAGATCGATCACGCGCGCGCGGAACTTCGCGCCGTGCTGCCGTGGCTGTCCCTGGACGGGGTAGAATGGGCGACGCTGGACATCGATCGCGCCGAGCCCCGGCAGGCGCGCGGGCGGCGCCCCGATGACGCCTTCGTCGCCGAGGAAGACGGCATCCTCACCGTCTGGCCCACCAAGCTGGCGCTGGCGCCCCGCGCGGCCGACCAGCTCATGTCCCTGCTCGCCGGTGCGGGCCTCGCGCCGCGGGGGCAGGCGGGCGGGCGCGGTGAACAGCACGAGACTTGCGACGGCGGCGCGGTGGATCGCGCGCCCTTGCCCTGGCAGGAGGAACAACGATGGAAATGAGGCCGCTGGGTAGTACCGGGATCACGGTCAGCGTGCTGGGACTGGGCACGGTCAAGCTGGGCCGCGATCAGGCGGTGAAGTACCCGCGGGACTTCGTCATTCCCGACGATGCCGCGGTGCGTGACCTGCTGGCCCTGGCCCGCGAGCTGGGCATCAATTTCATCGACACCGCGCCGGCCTACGGCAACAGCGAGGAGCGCCTCGGCCAGTTGCTGCCGCGTGGCGAGGACTGGGTCATCATGACCAAGGTGGGCGAGGCCTTCGAAAACGGCGTATCGACGTTTGATTTTTCCGCCGCCGCCACGCGCGCCAGCGTGGAGCGCAGCCTGCGGCGCCTGCGGCGCGACTGCGTGGACGTGGTGCTGGTGCACTCCGACGGCAGGGACATGGACATCATCGAACACGAGGGCGCGCTGGAGGAACTGGCGCGCATGAAGGAGGCGGGCCTGTTGCGCGCCTGGGGCATGTCCACCAAGACCGTGGAGGGCGGCCTGTGGATCGTCGAACACGGCGACGTGGTCATGGCCACGCGCAACCTCGCCGAGAACCAGGACGACGTGGTCATCGATCGCGCGCGTGAGTTGCACAAGGGCGTGGTGGTGAAGAAGGGCCTGCAGAGCGGCCATGCCGATACCGCCGCCGGCGGCGCGGGCATCGAGGCGGCCTTCCGCCACGTGTTTTCCCATCCGGGCGTGTCGAGCATGATCGTCGGCACCATCAATCCCGCCCACCTGCGCGAGAACGCGCGCGTCACCAATGAAGTGTGCGCCGCGCTGGAGAAGGAATGACCACGGGTACCGGAGAACGCGTGCTGGTGGTGGGCCCCGCCTGGGTAGGCGACATGGTCATGGCGCAAAGCCTGTTCAGGCTCTTGCACGAAACGCGTCCCGGCGTGGAAGTGGACGTGCTGGCGCCGGAATGGTCGGCGCCCCTGCTGGCGCGCATGCCCGAGCTGCGCTACACCGTGACCCTGCCGGTGGGCCACGGCCGCCTGGGCCTGCGCACGCGCTGGCGGCTGGGCCGCCAGTTGCGCCGGCGCGACTACCAGCAGGCCATCGTCATTCCACGCTCTTACAAGTCCGCGCTGGTGCCCTTCCTTGCCCGCGTGCCGCGGCGCACGGGTTATCGCGGGGAACACCGCTACGGCCTGCTCAACGACATCCGTCCGCTGGATCGCGAGCTGTTGCGCCAGACGGTGCAGCGTTACAACGCCCTGGGCCTGCCGCCCGAGGCGGAGTTGCCGCCGCCGGTGCCATATCCCGCGCTGCAAATCGATCCCGACAACCGCGCGCGCCTCGTGGATGAACTGGGCCTGGACACCACGCGCCCGGTGGTGGCGTTCATGCCCGGCGCCGAGTACGGTCCCGCCAAGCAGTGGCCGCTGGCCCATTTCGCCGAACTGGCGGGTCGGCTGGCCCGGGCGGGCCGCCAGGTGTGGATCCTCGGCTCACAGAAGGACCGCGCCGCGGCGGAGACCATCAGCACGTCCATCAACCAGTCCGCCCCCGTCAACCTGTGCGGGCGCACGCGCCTGGAAGACGCCATCGATCTCCTCTCCCTGTGCGCGGCGGCGGTGAGCAACGATTCGGGCCTGATGCACGTCGCCGCCGCGGTGGGCGTTCCCGTGGTGGGGATCTACGGATCCTCCACGCCGGACTACACGCCGCCTTTGACGGCGCGGGCGGCGGTGCTATATCGTGGCCTCGAATGCAGTCCCTGCTTCCGGCGTACCTGTCGCTACGGGCATACTGCGTGCCTCACGGGCATTCCCGCCAGCGAGGCCGTGGAGGCACTGGAAAACCTGATGGAAGGCTGAGCATGCCCAGGATTAGCGCCTGCGTCATTTCCTACAACGAAGAGAAGAAGATCGCCGACTGCCTCAGGAGTCTGCAGGCGGTGGCCGACGAGATCGTCGTGGTCGATTCCCTGAGCACCGATGGCACGCGGGATATCGCCGCGCGGTACACCGACAGGATCTTTGAACAGGAATTCCTCGGCCATATCGAACAGAAGAACCTCGCCGTGAGCAAGGCCAGCCACGACTGGATCCTCAGCCTCGATTGCGACGAACGCCTCGACGACGAACTGATCGCATCCATCCTCGCCATCAAGGAACGGCTCGATGCGCACGACGCCTACCGCATGGCGCGCAAGACCTTCTACGTCTATCGCTGGC
>JALTLF010000204.1 GCA_027005735.1 Chromatiales bacterium
GCCCACGTGGGTGTCGCGGGCGATGTCCGTGAGCACGCGCTTGACCATGCGCAGGACCTTCTCTTCTTTGGACAGTTCAATTTCCGACATAGTTACGACCTTCAGGAAAGTTACCGCGGGCGGCGGGACCGCCCGTGGGATTCAGTTGCGTTCTTCCTCGGTGTCCCAGTCATAGGCGCAGTCGAGATAGACGCGCACCGCCACCACGCCCTGGAGCCCGTCCTCCAGCATGGCGCGCAGGGGGGTACGGTTGCGAAAGCGGCGGTTGCGCGTGTTGAGCCAGAAGCGACACATCTTGGGGTTGGCGGGATAACTGGTGCGCAGCGCCTTGGCGATCCCCAGCACGTGCTCGATGCGCTCGGTTACCTGCGGCTCGTCGGGCAGAGGCGTGTTGTTGTAGAACTTGTGCAACATGCGGGTGCGCGTCCCCTCGGGGAGGGCCAGCATGGCGATCTTCTCTTCGGAGGACATGCCCCAGCTGTCGAGAATGTTCATGATGACGCGCGCCAGCTCGCCGCGCTCCTCGGTACTCAGTTCAGATACGACGACTTCAGCCATTGTTTCGGATCCCGGAAATGTCCACCCACGCTGCCCTGGCGGGTTCGCCGGGCGGCCGCGCTGGCGGTCTATATCCTTAGTAAATTAGCGGGTTATTATACCACATCCCGGGGCGAGGTTCCCCCTCCCCCACCGATGATACGCACCCCCACGGGGCGCCTTGCCGAGCCGCGGGCCAGGAACCTGGAAACGAAAACCGGGGCAGTCGCATGTCGGGGCATCGGAGATCTGGTTCCGTTTCCCGAAGTTCGTCATCGGCTATTTCATCGCCTGGCTGACCTGTATGGCCATCGCCACCTGGTGGCCGGACTCCATGAAGGCGGCCCAGAGCGGTGCCAAGGTCGTGCAGAGTCCCATGCGCAAGATGATGTTCATGCTGACCTTCGTGGCCATCGGCGTCATCACCGACTTCAGCAAGCTGCGGGGCATGGGCAAGCTGGCGGTACTGTATGCCATCGCCCTGTTCGTCATCATCGCACCGATTGCCTATATCGTGGCCTATATCTTCCACCGTGGCCTGACGCCACCGGTGGTGACCGGCTAAATACGTGTTCCGAATTCCGGTACAGTTGACAGGTGCGAACTCTCTCCGGGGCAAGGTTTACGGACCGTCAGCCGCAGGGAAGCGGCTGTCGAGCGTACAGGGACGTATGTACCGCGTGTCCGTAAACCTTGCCCCGGAGAGAGACAGGAAAACGAGGCAATCCGGTTATTCCAGGGTGATCGGGTATTCGGAACACGTATTTAGACGATAAAGGGGATGCATCTTCGGGGCCGCCTGCGGGCGGCCCTTTTTCATGCGCCGCCTACGGTGTGGCGCCAAGCCGACGGGCAATGGCCGCGATGAGGGGCGGCGGCGGGTAGTCTTCCGGGGCACTGTCGAGACAGGCCTGCCAGGCCTCCCAGGCCAGCGCCAGTTCCCCGTCCGTGCCCTGGCAACCCAGCACGCGCAAGCGATGGTCGCCAATGCGCCAGGGGCCGGTACCGCGCAGATCGCCGGCGAGGCGGTGGATGGTCCGGGCCGGGTCACCCTGGTGCCAGTAGAGCTGGAAATACAGCAGGCCATCGGGATGGGGAAACACCGCGGCGAGGACTTCCTCGCGCCCATCGGGATGACGCAGGACGAGCGGCGCGCGAACGCTGAAGAGATCGGCCATGGTGAGCGACGACGCAGTGAGAGGGCTCAATCGAGTTCCGGGCCGAGGATGAACTCCACGTTGGAGAATCCGTTGTTCTCCAGGGCGTCGAGGACATCCTCCCAGTCCCAGTCCGAGGAGGCGTCCTGCACCCCGCCGATGACACCCGTCACGCAACGAAAGGCCTCGTGTTCTTCCATGTCCTCGGGCATCTGCAACAGGCGGATACGAGCCGGATCGCGGGCGGGCAACAACATGTAGCGGGTATTCATGGGCCTGTCTCCTCCATCAGGAAAATTCGACGTATTCTATGCCGGATACGTGTTCCGAATCCCGATCACCGGGAAATTACCGATCACACCATTTGCCCGCGCCGGCCATTGGCCGCATAATTCCCCTCCGGCCCGGCACGACAGCATCCATGTCCGAACCACCCATCAGCTACGGCACCTACCTCTGCGCCACCACCGCCTACGCCGACGCCAACACGCAGGCAAGCTGGCAGGCGGGTGAAATCGCCCTGGTCTTCTCCCGTGCGCCGCGCTCCGGCAGGGCGCCGACCAGTTTCGACCTGCTGTTCGAAAACGGCAGAACCATCTTTGCCGCCGACGCGACAGTGGTCAAGCGACATTTCCGCGCCGTACACGCCGATCCGGACTTCGTCATCGACGGCTGTTCCACCAACCCCGGCTGGCGGCTGGCGCGGCAGAAGGCGGATTCCGCCGCTCTCCCCCGCGCCTCCGGCTGAACCCCGCGCCCGGGGTTCACTCCGAGGCCGCCAGTGGCGCCACGGTCTGTGCACGCCATTGTTGCAGGCGCGCCGCGATGCGCGCGCCCACGTGGATCTGTGGCCGCGAGTGATCATAGCCCTCCTGCTTTTCGCGCTCCGCCACCAGCACGCGGGCGCGCTCGAAGGCCTCCTGGAAGCTGTCCGTGGTGGTGAGCGATTCCTTGAAGAAGGCGCGACCGAAGAAGGTAAACTCCGCCTCGTCACTACAACCAAAGGAGGTGTGATCGGCGGCGGCCGAGGACATCACCAGCGTCGTCTCGTCGGCCAGGGCCTCGATGAAGCCGCCGGAATAGCAGGCCGACACGACCACCACCTTCCAGCGAATGCCGTGCTTCTCCAGCAGCTTGCCAAGTTGTGCCGGCTGGAGATCCTGCAGGGGCACACCCTGCAGGGAGACGTCCAGCACATGGGAGGGCGCTCCGTGGCTGGTGAGGAACAGGAACAGAATGTCTTCCTCCCGGTTCATTTTCGCGGCGATGGCCTCCAGCGAGCGATCCAGGTTGGTCACGCTGGCGAGGGGATGCCTGCCGGCGAGGGCCGGGTTGTTGATCAGCGCGAGACTGCGGCCGGCGGCGCCGAAATGACTGCGAAACAGCTCGCGGGAGAACACCGCTTCCTTCATGAACACGTCCTGTCCGCCGTAACCGGCAAAGGCGAGGAAATACATGTCGATGATCCCGGGGCGCCCGGCGGTGATCTTGCCCAGCCGCTTTTCGAGGCGGGCCGCCTCGCCGTAGAGCAGGGTCTCGGCCACCAGTTTCGGCACCGGCCTGTCGCTGTCCTTCTTCAGATCCGTGCGTTCGTAGCGGCCCCATTTCCACCTGCCCACCAGGCGTTTCTTGCGCCCGCGTGGCTGCTTGTAGATGAACACGCCCTCGCCATGATACAGGCCGTCGGCAAACTGCCCCTCGTAGCGATCACCATTCCTGTAGGTGAAGACCCCCTGGCCGTGATAACGCCCATCGACGAACTCACCCTCGTACACCCCGCCGTCCGGCAGTACCAGCCTGCCCCTGCCGTGGTAACGCCAGGCCCTGACCTCGCCTTCATAGAAGCGGCCATCGGGTTCCTTCATGCTGGCGCGGCCTTCCAGCTCGCCATTGACGAAGGTCCCCGCGTAGCTCGCCCCCCGGACCGTGACCAGCAGCCCCTTCCCATGGGGTCGCCAGCTGGCCACCTCGCCGTCATAGATGTCACCATTGGCATACTCGATGCGCATGGCACCCTGGGCGCGGTCATCGACGAAGTCGCCGATATAGGTGTTGCCGCTGGCACCGTAGAACACCCCGTAACCATTGAGCATGTCGCGGGCCATTTCGCCCTCGTAGCGATCGCCGTTGATGAAGCTCAGGATCCCCTGCCCGTGCATCATGCCCTGGCGAAACTCCCCAACGTAGACATCGCCGTTGGCGAAGTTCATCGTGCCCCTGCCCGCCATCAGGCCGTCCCGGAAGCTCCCTTCGTAGCGCCGGCCGTTGGCCCATTCCAGGCGGCCCGTGCCGGTAAAGCGGCCTGCCTGCAAGGCGCCATGGTAAACACTGCCGTCGGGCAGGCGGATACCCTCCGCGGGCGTAGCAGGTGAGAACGGAAGACAGGAGAGCAGGACAAGGACGGGCAGGAACCGCCGCGATACCTCAAGCAGTGACGTCCCTGTGCCCATGCTGTTCCTCCTGGTGAGCGCGGCGGGATTCCGCCTCGACAAAGACACGCTTCACCAATGGATATACCGATTTGATTTTCCTGTCAAGGCCGCGGATACCCAGCTCCATGCTGCCGGCATCGATATCGTCGCGAAAATCGAGGCTGATGTTGACGAGGATATATTCCGGACCGAAATGCAGGGTAAGGATCTCGTTGACGTATTCCACGTCGGGACTGGCCTCGAGGATGCGGCGGATACCCGCCACCACTTCTTCGTCCGCCGCCTCGCCGATCAACAGGCCCTTGGTCTCGGTGGCCATCCACACCGCGGTGGCGGCGAGAACGAAACCGATGAGGATGGAGGCGATGCCGTCGTACAGGGGATCACCCGTGAGCTGCGTGGCCAGGACCCCGGCAAAGGCGATCAGCAGGCCGAGCATGGCGGCGGAATCCTCGAACAGGACGACGAACATGGTGGGATCCTTGCCGGCCTTGACGGCGCTGATCAGCCCCCGTCTTCCCTTGACCTTGCTGAAGGCCCGCCAGGCAAGAAACCATGCCGCGCCTTCGAAGAGCATGGCCAGGCCCAGCACGATGTAGTTGACCTGGGGATCGGCGATCACCTCCGGGTGCAGGATGTGCTTGATGCCGCCGTAGATGGAAAAGCCCGCGCCCATGGAGAAGATCAGGATGGCGACGATGAACGACCAGAAATAGATCTCCTTGCCGTGGCCGAAGGGGAACTCGGCGCTGGCCGGTCTGCGCGCGCGGTGCATGCCGTAGAGCAACAGGATCTGGTTGCCGGTATCCACCAGCGAGTGAATGCCTTCCGAGAGCATGGCCGAACTGTTGGTCAGCAGCGCGGCGGTGAACTTGGTTACCGCGATGGCGAGGTTGCCCAGCAGGGCGGCGATGATGACGGTGCGCGAGCCGGTGGCCATTCCCTTCCCGTATGGTCTGAAAACCCGTCCATTAGACCATATCCCCGCGCGGAAAACAGGCCCGCCCGCGTCGGCGCGGCGTCTCTCCCACCGGCGAGCCTTTTACCCTGCCCTCGTCCCGATGCTATGATGCCGGCCCCGTTCGACACGCAGAGCAGGTGGCAATGCCCGTCTTCGATATCAATCTCGACGAATTCGACGATGCCGTGATCGCGGCCTCCCATCGACACCCGGTGCTGGTGGACTTCTGGGCCGAGTGGTGTCCACCCTGCATCAGCCTGTCTCCGGTACTGGAACAGGTGGTCAGGGACTACGGCGGCACCGTCAGACTGGCCAAGGTGGAAGTGGACGAAGGCGAGAACATGAAACTTGCCGGCCGCTACGCGGTGCGTGGCTTTCCCACCGTGATCCTCTTCCAGGATGGCGAGGAACGGGGGCGCTTCAGCAGCATGCGGAGCGCGGCCTTCATTCGCGACTTTATCGACGACAGGATGCCGGCCGGCTGAGCGTGTTCACTCCAGCTTGAGCGCGGTGACCGGGCGCTTCTCCAGCGTCCACTGGTGCATGGAACCGTCGTAGAGGCTGACCTTCGGGTTGCCCATGAGCTCGTGGAAGATGAACCAGCTTCCCGAGGCGAGGTGACCACTGTTGCAGTAGGTGATCATCGGCCCCGCGGGATCGATCCCCAGTTCCTTCGCCAGGACCTTCATGTCGGCCACCGGCAGAAAACGCGCCGGCAGGGAGGGATTGGTCAGCAGCTCGTTGGGCAGCGGCTTGGCGCCGGGAATGTGCCCCTTGGCATAAACGTAGCCCTTGCGCCAGGTACCGAAGTACTGCGACAGGGGCCGCGTGTCCACCAGTTGCACCTTGCCCTTGCCCATCACCGCGGCGACGTCGTCGCTGAGGGCCAGCAGCTCGCGGTGCTCCGGCCCGCCCCGCCAGTTGCCACGCTTCGCCTTCACCGGCCTGAAGCTGACCGGACGGCCGTCCAGCAACCATTGCGCAAGCCCGCCATTGAGGATGGCCACCCGGGGGTGATCGAAATACTTCAGTTGCCAGTACAGGCGCGTGGCCATGGTCACGTCGCCGTTGCCTTCACCGGCGCTGGTGATGACGATGACGCTGTCCTGGTTGACGCCGGCCTCCTGCATGACCCTTGCGAAGCTGGCGCGCTCGGGAAGCATGCGCGTGACCTTTCGGCCATCGATGGTGCGCGTGGCGCGGATCTTCTTGTAGTTGACCAGTACCGCGCCGGGAATATGTCCACCCACGGCGACCAGCTTCTTCTTGCCGGTCTTGCGGTCCTTGCGATACACCGGCTTGGCGGTGTACTTCTCCGGCCTGGCGCGCACGTCCAGGATAACCACCTCCTTACGGTGTGCCGCCAGCCAGTCGGTCTCCACCAGCGGGCCGGGCAGGGTGACAGCCTGGACGGGAACAATGAATAGAAACGATAAAACTGATAACAGCGAAATGCGTATGATCCACATTGTGAGCCCTCCTTGCAGAGTATGTGCATCGGGATGTCAGCGCGCCTTCCTCTCTCCTAAGCCAGGGCCGCCACGAGATCGGCCTGCACATCCACTGGCTGCGCAGACAAGAGGTATATCTGCCTGTCTTCCAGAATAGTCCTTTGTGCGGCATCCGGCTTGATCTCGGTCAACATCCGGTCGCGTTGTCCCAGCAGATGGGAAATGGTGGGGGCATAAAACCGCAGCACGAGGGAAAGCCAACGCTGCAGCAGGGGTATTTCCTCGCCAATGTCAGGCCATTGCAGCAGGGCGCGCAGGGCCGGTGCGGCCACCCACGGGCCATCGGTGACCCAGCGATTGACCGTAAACCAGCGCAGGGGCTGGCCCTCGTGGTCCATGGACAGGGCGGCGACGTGCGTCCAGGCCGTCGAGGCCCCCGCTTCACAGGCGGCAAAGAAGTGAAAGTGCCCGTGCTCTTCCCCGGGTTTTTCCGGCGCCGCGTGACAATGATAGAAGCAACGCCAGTGCCCCTCCATGAGCGATACGCCGCCCTCCGGGTAACGCCGCTCGCGTTCCAGGCGCGTCACCCCTTCGAGGAGGAGCAGGACGGGGTTGGTCTCGGCGCGCGCCAGTTCGACGATGCACTGGAGGAATGCCGGCGCCGTGGCGGCGGGCTCGGGCAGGCCCGGGCTCATGGCGCTAGAGGCTGCAGGGGGATACGCCACCCAGCGAGCAGGGACTCTCGCCGAGGGAACAGGGCGAGGCCGCCGGCTCCTCGCCCGGCACCTCCCCCGGCGCATCCCCCAGCGAGCACGGACTGGCGCCAAGGGAACAGGGTGCGTCCTCCAGCGAACAGGGGCTCTCGTACAACTCCTCGTCCTGCGCCACGGGGGCCTGCGCCTCGGGCAGGCGGTGGCGGGTGTGATCGACGGCCACCGCGATGGCGGCGATACTCAGTGCCGAACCCATTATGAACCGGTTGCTGATCTTCATGCCTGTTTCTCCCGCGGCCGGTCCACGCCCAGCCAGGCGCGGAGTCGCAGGCCAAGCAGGCTGCCGGTGAAACCGGCGAGCAGCCACAGCCAGCCATGCAGGCTGCCGGAGACGATGCCCGCCATCATGCCGCCGATGTTGCAACCGAAGGCCAGGCGCGCACCGTAACCCATGAGGAAGCCGCCGCTGATCGCCAACAGGACGCGGCGGCCATCGAGGTGTTTCTCCGGCGCATACCTGCCCGCCAGGGCGGCGGCGAGCATGGCGCCGAGGATGATGCCGAAATCCATCAGGGAAGTTTCATCGGCCAGCACGCTGCTCTCCAGGGCGCGCGCGGCATAGCCGCTGCTCCAGTATTCCCAGCCACTCACATCGCCGCCCAGGGCGGTAAAGATTTTCGCGCCCCACAGGCCGAAGGCAAAGGTAATGGTCCACGGGTGGCCGGAGAGCAGCAAGGTGACCAGGTTGAGCAGGGCAATGCCCACCACCGCCCACCATAGCGGCCAGTTCCCGAAGATCAGGCGATCGAGGACGGGACGTTCCAGCTCGCGCTGGCGCAGTGCGGCGACGCTGCCACGTCGCCTGCGTTCGTAGTAACCTGCCACGAGGTAGAGCACGGCGAAGACGAACAGCTGCAACAACAGCGCCGGCAACCAGCCGAGCCACTGGATGAGGGAGGGCTTGCCCACGTTGGGCAGGCTGTACCACCAGCCCACGTGCGCCGTGGCGACGAAACTTCCGACGATGAAGAAGATCAGCGCCAGCAACATGCCCACGTTGCCGCCGCCCACGGTGAACAGGGTGCCGGAGCCGCAACCGCCGGCCAGTTGCATGCCAATACCAAACAGGAAGGCGCCGACTAGAACGGTGACCCCGAAAAGCCCACTGGCGCCGTTCACGCCGAGGCCAGGAACAACACCGCCCAACAGCGGAAAGAACAGCAGTGAGGTCAGCGCGATGAGCAGGATCTGCGCGCGCACCACGCGGCTCTCGCCGCTCAGGTAGAGGCGGCGCCAGCCGCCGGTAAAACCAAAGGCGGCGTGCAGCAGCACGATGCCGAGGCCGACGCCGGTGAGAAACAGCAGGGCGTGGCGGTTGCCCACGTCGTTCTCCACCAGCAGGCTGATGGCGAGGATGGCCAGCACCGCAACGGTGGCGACGTGGCTGTCGGCCGGCCTGCTCAGGCTCACGCTGCTCATGCTCTTCCCTCGTGCAATCGGCAAGGTTTCATAACGCTAACACGAACACCACGGTCCGGGGAATGCCCCTGGCAGGAAGGCGCGCGGCCTCATGCCCGCTGCCGGTCATAGATGAGTTCCACCGACTCGCGCCGCGCCTCGCGGCTGAGCACATGTTCCCGGGGCATGGTGTTATCGAGCAGATGCAGGACCGTCCAGCCCGCCAGCGTCAGTTGATCGGCGATGAGACGACGGTGGCAGCGCTCCGGCATCACCTCGGCGGCCAGGATGACGCAGGGCGTGCTACGGGCGAGGTTCTGCAACTGGCGCATGGCGGTCAGGCATTCCCGCGACTGCATGTGATCGGCAAAACCACGCAACACCGGATCCGCCAGCGCCGCGTGCACCGAATCGGGCCGCGGCGCGTGCACCGCGCCAAGGTGGCGGCCTGCCCAGTGATAGGCAATGCCCATGTCGTCGAGGCTCTGGCGCAAGGCCTCCATGGCGAAGTGGGCGGGCTGCGCCGACTCGGGACGCGCGCGAATATCCAGCACGGCGCGGATGCCGCTTTGCAGTATGAGCGAAAGAAAGGGCTTGAGCTCGCGTTCGCCGAGCCCGAGGGTATAGATGCGCCTGTCCTGGAAAAGCATACCAATTTATACTGTGCCCATGTCCCGCTGCCAAGTCTCCTCGACGCTTCGCCTTGCCGGCCTGCTGCTGTGCGCCGCTCTCGTCACGGCCCTGCCGCGCCCGTCGGCGGCCGCGAGCCGGGCTTATGAATACAAAAATGCCTGGCTGACGCTGCGCCTCATCCCCCGCAGTCCCGCGCAGATCCGCGCCTTCTACGAGGCCCGCGGCTTTCCCCCCGCGGCGCTGGACCAACTGGCCGCCACCTGTTTCATCACCGCCAGCGTGCACAACCGCAGCCGCCGGGTGATCTGGCACAGGCTGGACGACTGGCGTTTCCGGCGCGACGGCAGGCCGGTGAAACGCTATCGGCGCGACTGGTGGCGGGAACGCTGGCAGGCCCTCGGCATCCGTCCCGGCCTGCGCGCCACCTTCCGCTGGACACTGTTTCCCGAGGCCCTCGACTTCCGGCCCGACGAGGGCGAGGGCGGCAATCTCATCCTGCCCCGCGCGGCCGCGCCCCTGCGCATCGAGGCGGTCTTCCACACCGGGCCCAACGGCACGGGCGAGACCCTGCGCATCACCACGGAGGCCATCCCGTGCGCCGAGGATTGAGGAAGACGGGCCGCGTGCCGCTGGTGGTCATGCTGGCTGCCATGCTGGCGACGGCACTGCTGTGGGCCGCCGCCGCCCCGGCCGACGGCCTGCCCCGGGGAATCATGGCGGTGGATCCCCGCCCCGCGCCCCTGTTCGAACTGGCGGACATGGATGGCGAGCGCTACCGCCTGCGGCGCGAGGGCGGCTGGCGCTTCGTGCACTTCTGGGCAAGCTGGTGCGGACCCTGTCGCCGCGAGATGCCCGCGCTGGCGCGCGCCCTGCCGAAACTGGCGGACATGGGCATCGAGGTGGTGATCATAAACACCGGCGAGAACGAGGACACGGTGTTCGAGTTTCTCGCCGCCGTGGCCCCCCACCTGCCCAGCCTGCTGGATACCGACGGCAGCGTCACCGAGGCCTGGCGACCACGGGGCCTGCCGGCCACCTTCCTCGTCGATCCGCGCGGCGACATCCGCTACCTCGCGCTGGGGGGGCGCCCGTGGGACAGCGCGCCCTACCTCGCCTTCCTGCGCGGGCTCACGACGAAGCCGCCGGCGGAATGAGCGTCTCGCTGCCGAGGGCACTCACCTCGCAGGGATAGGCGATGCGGAACTCCCGCTCCCGCAGACCGCCATGCCAGTCGAAGCTGTGCAACTGGAGGGTGGCGGCCTGCTCGCCCAGCGCCACGCGGGGGCGCAGATCCAGACCCTCCAGAAAACCGGGGCGCGCCGCCGCCAGGGCATGGCCGTGGTTCTCCAGCAGGAGCGGCTTCTGCGCCTCGGCATACAGGGCCAGCTCCCCGCCGCCCTGTCGATCCACCGGGCGAAAGAGATTGCCGAGCAGGAACCACAGCAGGAAGAACTGCAGGACCCCTTCCGCCGTGCGTTCGAAATCCAGGTGATGCAGCACGCAGGGCTGCGCCCCGGCGATCATGTCGAACTGTTGCGCGTTGCGGATGAAGGCGGGCACGAAACGCTTCCTGACATAGACGCGCGCCTCGGGCGCGGCCGTGGCCGCGGGACGAAACAGCAGGAACTCCAGCAGGTAGTCGCGATGCAGCGACACCCCATCCAGCGCGGCCAGCAATTGCATGGGATCGAAGTGATAGATCTGCCGCAACTGGTTGACGCCCCGCGGCGCATCGTCCTGCCCCGGCGGCGGCGGGTCCATGCGCGGCAGGGCGCGGAGGCGCGCCTCCAGGGGCGCCAGGCGCGCATGCAGGCTATTGCAGAAGGCCTCGTCGCAGATGGCGTAACGACCGGCCGGCGTGGCGGCGGCAAGAAATCCGAGGTCTGTTTCCATGACCGGGAGCTCCCTGTTGTCGTTATTCGGTCCCTGTTCCCCGGCGCGGCTGCATTCAGAGCCACTCCAGCAGGTAGTAGATGTACTGTCCCTCGGAGGACTTCGAGGGGCCGACGACGCGGGCGGCGTAACACCTGTCCTGCCGCGCGGCGGCCTCGCGGGCGGCCTGCGCCGAGTCCACCACTTCCACGCAACTGCGCGCAAAACGCTTGCGGCTGCGCCGCGG
>JALTLF010000205.1:0-8375 GCA_027005735.1 Chromatiales bacterium
GGGAAGGCTATATGAGTTCTCCGCAGGTAGATATGAGCGCTCAAATACAATCCGCAACCGAAGTCCCGCTATGAGGGTCGGCAATTTCCGGGGGGGTCGAGGCGCTGGCGTATTTTCTGGTTTTATTTTCAGCGTTCTATAATTATACCGAAACACCAGGGTTCCAGGTCGCCTGATGATTTTGTCTGGAGTTGGGCTTTCTGCCGTGTTCGCAATAGTTCCATCGTTCCTTGTTGAAGATATAAGCAATCTTCCGTTGGGCGAGGCAAGAATGATGTTTGGCTTCCGTCTAATGAGCAATTTTTTTGTTTTTCTTGCCGGGCTTGGATTTCTGCGCTTTGTAATGGCTGTTGCCGGGAAGAAAGATTTCTGATCTGTGTCATGCTTTCATTGGCGGGGATGGCCAGACAGCGACCATGTTTTCCTTCCCGCATCCTTACAAAACGTGATCCATTCCGGTTTTTCCCGCCGATTTCATTGCCTGAACGCCGGTTAACTGGTATTTCCCGTAAGGAATCCGGGCCAGGGGACGCTGTGTTTTCTCAGCATTTCCTGAACCGGATCACCGGGTTGCAGGTGTAGATTTATAGAAGAAGGATCCCCATGAGAATCAGATTTGCCGTGCTGGCCATGTTTACCTTGCTGCTGGCAGCCTGTGGCGGCAGTGGCGGCGACGGGAGCGACCTGTCCATGCCCGTCGCCCAGGGTTCGCGCATCCTCGGCATGAACGTCAAGGAGGTGCCGTCGGCGACCTACGCGACGGCCTACGGCCAGGCCATGTCGCTGGGCGCGCGCGAGGTCAGCGTGTCGCTGGACTGGGCGGACCTGGAGCCGTCCGTCGGCATGTACGACAATACCATCCCGGGGATCATCGACACCTTCTATCCTGCGCAGACGGGCGATCTCACCCTCGTCCTGCGCCCGCTGGATACCCCGGGGCCGTCCATGCCCGCCGGGCTGGTCGGCAAAGCCTATGACGATCCCGCCGTCATTGCCGCCTTCGAGAACTTCCTCACCAATCTTCATGCCCAGCTGAGCACGCTGAACGCCAGCGGCAAGTTGAAGTGGATCCAGATCGGCAACGAGATCGACGCTTACCTCGGCACCGATGCCACGCGCTGGTCGCAATGGCGAACCTTCTTCCAGGCGGCGAAGGCGAAGGTGCGCAGTCTGTGGGGCGCGGGTGTCCAGGTGAGCAGCATCATCCAGTTCTCCATGCTGAGCGACGCCACGAAGCTGTCCCTGTATTCGAACCTGCTGGCCGATCTCGACACGGCGGTGCTCACCTATTACCCGCTCAATGCCGATTTCACCATGCGTCCGGTCTCCACCGTGGCCGGTGATTTCCAGATGATGGTGGATGCCATTCCCGGCAGGGACATTCTCCTGCAGGAGTGCGGTTATCCCTCGAGCGCCGCCAACAACAGCAGCGAGGCGCAGCAGGCGGCCTTCATCTCCGCGGTGTTCTCGGCCTGGGACAGCCACATCAGCCGCATCCGCTACATCGAGCTGGCCTGGCAATACGATGTGGCCTCCACCACGGTGGATCAATGGGTCATCGACTACGGTATGTCGGGCAGCCCCAATGAAACCGCCTTCCGCGGCTACGTGGGCACGCTGGGCCTGAACAATTACGACGGCACGGAAAAGATGGCCATGCCGCGCCTTCGCCAGGCGTTGCAGGCGCGAAGCTGGGTGCAATAGCCCGCCGCGCGACACGCCGGCCCACGGGCGGCGGGTCGCCCGCCGTTTTCTGCTAAGATCCCCCGCCGGTTTTCCATTCCTCGACGGGACACGCATGCCATGACTCAGGTCAGCTCCCCTGACGCCGTCCGACCCATTGCCTGGCGCGACGACGCGCTGGTGCTGCTGGACCAGCGCGCCCTGCCCATGGAAGAGACGGACGTGATCTGTCGCACCGCGGGGGAGGCCGCGGCGGCCATCCGTGACATGGTGGTGCGCGGCGCGCCGGCCATCGGCATTACCGCGGCTTACGGCGTGGTGCTGTCACTGCGCGAACACGGCGACGCGCCCGACTGGCAGGCGAAGCTGGCGGCGGACATGGCGCGGCTGCGCGAGTCGCGGCCCACGGCGGTGAACCTCTTCTGGGCGCTGGATCGCATGCAGTTGCGCCTCGACCAGCTGGTCACGGCGGGCGCCGATGCCGCGCAACGCTACGAAGGTTTGTTGGCCGAGGCGCAGGTCGTCCACGAGCAGGATATTGCAACTAACCGGCGCATGGGCGATCTGGGCGCGGACTTTATCGGCAAGGGCGAGAGCGTGCTGACCCACTGCAATGCCGGGGCGCTGGCCACCGGCGGCTACGGCACGGCGCTGGGCGTGATCCGCAGCGCCTGGGCGGCGGACAAACTCGCCGACGTCTATGCCGACGAGACCCGCCCGTGGTTGCAGGGCGCGCGGCTCACCGCCTGGGAGTTGCTGCGCGACGGCATTCCCACCACCCTCATCGTCGAGGGCGCGGCGGCGAGCCTCATGGCCCAGGGGCGGGTGCAGTGGGTCATCGTCGGCGCGGATCGCGTCGCCGCCAACGGCGACGTGGCCAACAAGATCGGCACCTACGGCCTGGCCGTGCTGGCCCGCCAGCACGGCGTGCGCTTCATGGTGGTGGCGCCCACCTCCACCCTCGACATGAATACTCCCGACGGGGCGGCCATCCCCATCGAGACCCGCGCCGCCGAGGAAGTCACCCGGCTGGGCGACAGGCCGGTGGCGGCGCCCGGCGCCGGGGCCTGGAACCCGGTCTTCGATGTCACCCCGGCGGCGCTGGTGGACGTGCTGGTCACCGAGCGCGGGGCGGTGGAGCGGCCGGACCGGGATTCGCTGCTGGCCCTGATGGAATCCGCCTGAGTTTTTACCCGTGTTTTTGCCTCAGCCGCTCCCAGATGCCTTCTGAGAGCCGTTTCCCGTTTCCCCGTGGTTGGAAGGGTATGGTATAATTGCGCCTCTGCGGCCCCTCTTTGGGGGGCGCGGATCGTGATTACCCCGAACCGCTAAGGAAATTCAGGCTCCCGCCGCCCATGACAGAGTTCGCCAAAGAAGTCCTCCCCATCAATATCGAAGAGGAAATGCGTCAGTCCTACCTGGACTACGCCATGAGCGTCATCGTCGGGCGCGCCCTGCCGGACGTGCGCGACGGCCTCAAGCCGGTGCACCGCCGCGTGCTCTACGCCATGCATGTACTGGGCAACGACTGGAACAAGCCCTACAAGAAGTCGGCGCGCGTGGTGGGCGACGTCATCGGTAAGTACCACCCCCACGGCGACACCGCGGTCTACGACACCATCGTGCGCATGGCGCAGCCCTTCTCGCTGCGCTACATGCTGGTGGACGGGCAGGGCAACTTCGGTTCGGTGGACGGCGACGCGCCGGCGGCCATGCGTTACACCGAGGTGCGCATGTCGCGCATCGCCCACGAGATGCTCGCCGACATCGACAAGGAAACCGTCGATTTCGTGCCCAACTACGACGACTCGGAGAGTGAACCCGAGATCCTGCCCACGCGCCTGCCCAACCTGCTGATCAACGGCTCGGCGGGCATCGCCGTGGGCATGGCCACCAACATCCCGCCGCACAACCTGCGCGAGGTCATCGATGCCTGCCTCGCGCTCATCGAGAACCCGGACATCGACATCCCCGGCCTCATGGAACACATCCCGGGCCCCGACTTCCCCACCGCCGGCATCATCAACGGCGCGCGCGGCATCGTCGAGGCCTACGTGCGCGGCCGTGGCCGCATCTACGTGCGCGGGCGCGTGGAGGTGGAAGAAAGCAAAAACGGCAAGCAGACCATCGTCATCACCGAGCTGCCCTATCAGGTCAACAAGGCGCGCCTGCTGGAGCGTATCGCCGAGCTGGTCAAGGAAAAGAAGATCGAAGGCATCACCGAACTGCGCGACGAGTCCGACAAGGAGGGCATGCGCGTGGTCATCGAGTTGCGCCGCGGCGAGGTGGCCGAGGTGATCCTCAACAATCTCTACCAGCACACGCAGTTGCAGAGTGTCTTCGGCATCAACATGGTGGCGCTGGTGGACGGCCGCCCGCAGCTGGTCAACCTCAAGCAGATCCTCGAGGCCTTCATCCGCCACCGTCGCGAGGTGGTGACGCGGCGCACGGTCTACGACCTGCGCAAGGCGCGCGAGAACGCGCACAAGCGCGAAGGCCTGACCATTGCACTGGCCAACATCGATCCCATCATTACCCTCATCAAGGCCGCCAAGAGCCCGGCCGAGGCCAAGGAGCAGCTCATTGCCACGCCCTGGGAGCCGGGCGTGGTGGTGGACATGCTCTCGCGCGCCGGCGCCGATGCCTCGCGTCCCGACGGCCTGCCCGCGGATCGCGGCCTGGTGGGCGACAAGTACCACCTCTCCGAGGCGCAGGCCCAGGCCATCCTCGAGATGCGCCTGCACCGCCTCACCGGCCTCGAGCAGGACAAGATCATCACCGAGTACGAGGAACTGCTGAAGCTCATCGGCGAGCTACTGGAGATCCTCGGCAGCAACGAGCGTCTCATGGAAGTGATCCGGGAGGAACTCGTGGAGATCCGCGAGCAGTACGGCGATGAACGCCGTACCGAGATCCTCTCCAGCCAGGAAGACCTCACTATTGAAGACCTCATCACCGAGGAAGACGTGGTGGTGACCCTGTCGCACGAGGGCTATGCCAAGGCACAGCCCATCACCACCTACAGCGCCCAGCGCCGCGGCGGCAAGGGCAAGGCGGCCACCGCGGTCAAGGACGAGGACTTCATCGACAAGCTGTTCGTGGCCAACACCCACGACACCATCCTGTGTTTCTCCAGTCGCGGCAAGGTGTACTGGCTCAAGGTCTACGAGTTGCCGCAGGCCGGGCGCACCGCGCGCGGGCGACCTATCGTCAACCTGCTGCCGCTGGAGGAGGGCGAGCGCATCAACGCCATCCTGCCCATCCGCGAATACAGCGAGGACAAGTTCCTGTTCTTCGCCACCGCCAGCGGCACGGTGAAGAAGACCCCGCTGAAGGATTTCTCGCGGCCGCGCGCCTCGGGGATCATCGCGGTGGAACTGCGCGAGGGCGACCAGCTCATCGGCGTGGAACTCACCGACGGACAGCGCGACATCATTCTCAGCGCCTCCCACGGCAAGGCCATCCGCTTCAACGAGTCCGACGTGCGGCCCATGGGACGCAGCGCGGTGGGTGTGCGTGGCATCAAGCTGCCCGAGGACGCCCAGGTCATCTCGCTCATCATCGTCGACGACGGCTACGTGCTCACCGCCACCGAGAACGGTTACGGCAAGCGCACGCGAGTGGACGAGTATCCCCTGCATGGGCGCGGCGGGCAGGGCGTGATCTCCATCCAGACCACCAAGCGCAACGGCGCGGTGATCGGCGCGGAACTGGTCAGCGAGGACGACGAGATCATGCTCATCACCACCAGTGGTACGCTGGTGCGCACGCGCGTGGACGAGGTCTCCGAGATGGGCCGCAACACCCAGGGCGTGAAGCTCATCAGTCTCGGCGAAGGCGAGAAGCTGTCGGGTATCGAGCGTATCGCCAGTATCGGCGAGGACGATGCTGGCGAGGGTAGCGCATAGAGTTCGCTACGTCGACAGGCGTGTGGCCTGCCGAACCGCCGGGTAGATATTCCATTGCTTGAGATTGTTGTTTCAAGAATCACGCCACGGATGTATTTGGTGTCGGAAGTATCAGCAATGTAGGAGCGCCGCCCCCGGCGCGATTTTCGTTCAGGGGGATGTGATGTCCTCGCGCCGGGGCGGCGCTCCTACAGGGAAGAAAATGTCATCGAGGCATTTAGCAAGTGACCGATATTTCCGAACTGTTTTCTAACCTGAACTTTAACGAAGCCAGGGAGCTTTAGATTAACGATGTCGCGTTGTTTCAATTTCAGTGCCGGGCCGGCCATGCTGCCCGAAGAAGTGCTCACCCAGGCCCGCGAGGAAATGCTCGACTGGCGGGGTAGCGGCATGTCGGTGATGGAGATGAGCCATCGCGGCAAGGAGTTCATGTCCATCGCCACCGAGGCCGAGGCCGATCTGCGCGAGCTGATGGCCATCCCCGATAATTACAAGGTGCTGTTCCTGCAGGGCGGCGCCAGCAGCCAGTTCGCCATGGTGCCCATCAACCTGCTGCGCGGCAGGAAGGGCGCCGATTATCTCAACACCGGCGCCTGGTCGAAGAAGGCCATCGCGGAAGGAAAGCGCTACTGCGAGGTCAACGTTGCCGGCTCCAGCGAGGACAGCAGCTTCACCACCGTACCCGCGCAGGACGAGTTGAAGCTCAATGCGGATGCTGCCTACCTGCACTACACGCCCAACGAGACCATCGGCGGCGTGGAGTTCCCGTATATACCGGAGACCGGCGACGTACCGCTGGTGGCGGACATGTCCTCCACCATCCTGTCGCGGCCGGTGGACGTGTCGCGCTACGGCGTGATCTATGCCGGCGCGCAGAAGAACATCGGCCCCGCCGGGCTGACCATCGTCATCGTGCGCGAGGATCTCATCGGTCAGCCGCGCGACGGACAGCCGAGCATGTTCGACTATGCCACGCATGCAAAGGCCGACTCCATGTACAACACACCGCCCACCTATGCCTGGTACCTCGCCGGGCTGGTCTTCAAGTGGCTGAAGGAACGGGGTGGTCTCTCCGCCATGGCCGAGATCAACCGGCGCAAGGCGGGCAAGCTCTATGCCGCCATCGACAACTCGAACTTCTATGCCAACCCGGTGGACCCGGAATGCCGCTCGTGGATGAACGTGCCCTTCACCCTGGCCGATGCCGAGCTGGACAAACTGTTCCTCGAGGAGGCCGCCGCTGTCGGCCTCAAGACCCTCAAGGGTCACCGCTCCGTGGGCGGCATGCGCGCGAGCATCTACAATGCCATGCCCGAGGCCGGTGTCGACGCACTGGTGGAATTCATGGCGGACTTCGAGAAGAAACACGGCTGAACTGTAGGAGCGCCGCCTCGGCGCGATGGTTGCTTATGCTGAAATTTTTTCGCGCCGGGGCGGCGCTCCTACTGGTAGATCAATAGAGCGCGATCTATTCCGGTTTGTTATTCTCGGACAGTTTGTCGAAAGGCGGAACGCGGTACAAGAAACAGAAAACGGAAAAAACAACATGTACAAGATATTGACCCTCAACAACATCTCCGTCGCCGGTCTGGAGCAACTGCCGCGCGAGCGTTACGAGATCGCCTCGGAGATCACACATCCCGACGCCATCCTGCTGCGCTCGTACAACATGCACGAGATGGACATCCCGCCGAGCCTCAAGGCGGTGGGCCGCGCCGGCGCCGGGGTCAACAACATCCCGGTGGAGCGCATGTCGACGCTGGGGATCCCGGTGTTCAACGCGCCGGGCGCCAATGCCAACGCGGTGAAGGAACTGGTCATCGCCGGCATGTTGCTCGCCAGTCGCAACATCTGCCAGGCCTGGGACTTTGCGCGCACTCTCGAGGGCGACGACGCCGCCATCGGCAAGGCGGTGGAGGCGGGCAAGAAGAATTACGCCGGTTTCGAGCTGCCGGGGCGTACCCTGGGCGTCGTCGGCCTGGGCGCCATTGGCCGCGCGGTGGCCAATGCCGCCGTGGATCTCGGCATGAACGTCATCGGCTACGATCCGGGCATTACCATTGAGGGCGCCTGGCAGCTCTCGGCAGCGGTGGAGAAGGCGCCCACCGTGGATGCCCTGTTGGCGAAGGTGGACTATGTCACCTTCCACGTACCACTGGTGGACGAGACCCGCAATCTCATCAACGCCGAGCGCCTCAAGGCCATGAAGGATGGCGTGGTGATCCTCAACTTCGCGCGCAACGGCATCGTCGATGACGAGGCCGTGGTGGCTGCCATCGAGGAAGGCAAGGTCTATGCCTATGTGTGCGATTTTCCCAACAACCTCATCAAGAACCACGAGCGCGTCATCGCCCTGCCGCACCTCGGCGCTTCCACGCGTGAAGCGGAAGACAACTGCGCCATCATGGTGGCGCAGGAAGTGCGCGACTACCTGGAGAACGGCAACATAAAGAACTCGGTGAACTTCCCCGAGGTCAACATGCCGCGCGGCGAGGGTTATCGCCTCGCCGTGGTCAACAGTAACGTGCCCAACATGCTGGGCCAGATCTCCACCGTTACCGCCGACGCCGGACAGAATATCGTCGACATGCTCAACAAGTCGCGCGGTGAGCTGGCCTATACCCTCATCGATGTGGATCAGCCGGTCAACGATGATCTGATCACGGCGCTGGAAGGTATTGACGGCGTGCTGGCGGTGCGGGCGTTGTAGCTTGAGTTGCAGTGGCGGTGATTCCGTACCACGTCCTGTTGTAGGATACGAAGAAGGCATCATTCCCGGGTGAG
>JALTLF010000205.1:8475-38106 GCA_027005735.1 Chromatiales bacterium
TGATCACGGCGCTGGAAGGTATTGACGGCGTGCTGGCGGTGCGGGCGTTGTAGCTTGAGTTGCAGTGGCGGTGATTCCGTACCACGTCCTGTTGTAGGATACGAAGAAGGCATCATTCCCGGGTGAGCGGCGCAGGCGCCGAGGTATTGATCCCCGCCCCCTGGCCCCCGCCCTGAGGGCGGGGGGACGGTTGTATCGGGTCTGGCTGGAACGAGAACACAGCCCGATTGATTGGCGCCTTGCGGTGTGACTCCGTGCGAGCGGCGCAGGCGCCGAGGTATTGATCCCCGCCCCCTGGCCCTTCGGCTCGGGCGTCCTGCTTCGCCCTACCACCGCCATCCATGGCGGTGCCGCCCTGAGGGCGGGGGGACGGTTGTATCGGGTCTGGCTGGAACGAGAACACAGCCCGATTGATTGGCGCCTTGCGGTGTGATTCCGTGCGAGCCATGTGCAACATGGCGGAGACCCGGAATCCAGAAAACAGTTTCATGAATTTCCGCCAGTGCGGGAATGACGAAATATGGTTTGGCGAGTTTAGCGGACCTGTTTATGACCGACGACCTGAAAAATCTGCGTGAACGCATCGATCAGCTGGACGAACAGATCCAGGCGCTGATCAGCGAGCGTGCGCGCGTGGCCGAGGAAGTGGCGAAGGTCAAGCAGGACAACGGCGACGCCAGCTTCTACCGCGCCGAGCGCGAGGCGCAGGTGTTGCGCAAGGTCATGGAACGCAACCAGGGCCCGCTCAGCGACGAGGGGATCGCGCGCCTGTTCCGCGAGATCATGTCCGCCTGCCTCGCCCTGGAACAGGTCATGACCATCGCCTATCTCGGCCCGGAAGGGACCTTCACCCAGGCCGCCGCGCTCAAGCACTTCGGCCACGCGGTACAGACCGCGCCCCAGGCCAGCATCGGCGACGTCTTCCGCGAGGTGGAGTCGGGCAGCGCCCACTACGGCGTGGTGCCGGTGGAGAACTCCACCGAGGGCGTGGTCAACCACACCCTCGACCAGTTCATGAACTCGCCGTTGAAGATCTGCGGCGAGGTGGAACTGCGCATCCATCATCACCTGCTGAGCCGCGCCGATGGGCTGAGCAAGATCAAGCGTGTCTATTCGCACCAGCAGTCCTTCGCCCAGTGCCGCGAATGGCTGGAGACGCGTCTGCCCGGCGTGGAACTGCTGGATGTCAGCAGCAATGCCGAGGCCGCGCGGCGTGCCAGCGCGGAGGCCGACAGCGCCGCCATCGCCAGCGAGACCGCCGCCGAGATCTACGACCTGCCGATACTCGCGGCCAACATCGAGGACGAGCCGGACAATACCACCCGTTTTCTGATCATCGGGCGCAGCGAACCGGGTCCCAGCGGCGACGACAAGACCTCCCTGCTGGTTTCCACCCACAACCGGCCGGGTGCGCTGCATCGCCTGCTGAGCCCGTTCCAGAAACACGACATCTCGCTCACGCGCATCGAGTCGCGGCCTTCGCGGCGCGGCATGTGGGACTACGTCTTCTTCGTCGACATCGACGGCCACGTCAGCGAGCCGCACATCGCCGCGGCCCTGGAAGAACTCGAGGCCGAGTCCAGTTTCCTCAAGGTGCTGGGCTCCTACCCGCGGGCCGTGCTCTAGGATCAGCCCCATGAACCGTTTCGAGGATCAGGCCGTCCCCGGCGTGCGCCGCCTGCGCCCCTACCAGCCCGGCAAGCCCATCGAGGAGCTGGAGCGCGAACTCGGCATCCGCAACATCATCAAGCTCGCCTCCAACGAGAACCCGCTGGGCCCCGGCGAGCGCGTTCGCGACGTGCTTGTCGCCCAGTTCGAGGAACTGGCGCGTTATCCCGACGGCAACGGTTTCGCCCTCAAGCAGCGCATCGCCGCGCGCCACGGCGTGGACATGGCGCAGATCACGCTGGGCAACGGCTCCAGCGATCCGCTGGAATTCGTCGTGCGCGCGCTGGTGCAACCGGGCGACGAGGTGATCTTCTCCGCGCATGCCTTCGCCATGTATCCCATCGTCACCCGGGCCGCGGGCGGCACGCCGGTGGTCACCCCGGCGCGGGACTGGGGCCACGATCTCGACGCCATGCTGGCGGCGGTCACCCCGCGCACGCGGGTGATCTTCATCGCCAATCCCAACAATCCCACCGGCACCTGGCTGGACGCCCGCCACCTGCGCGGCTTCCTCGAAGGCCTGCCGGGGCACGTGGTGGCGGTGGTGGACGAGGCCTACTTCGAATACGCCTCCGCGCCGGCCATGGGGCTCGACGGCTATCCCGATGCCACGCGCTGGCTGGCGGACTTCCCCAATCTCATGGTCACGCGCACCTTCTCCAAGGCCTTCGGCCTCGCCGGCCTGCGCGTGGGCTATGGCCTCTCGCACCCGGATCTCGCCGATCTCATGAACCGCATTCGCCCGCCCTTCAACGTCAACAGCCTCGCGCTGGCCGCCGCCGCGGCGGCGCTGGACGACGAGGCGCATCTCGCCGAGAGCATCGCTGTGAACGTGGCCGGCATGCGCCAGCTGGAGGCGGGCTTCCGCTCCCTGGGGCTGGATTACATCCCCTCGGCGGGCAATTTCATCAGCGTGCGGGTGGCGGATTCGGCCCTGCCCGTCTATGAAGCGCTGCTGCGAGCCGGTATCATCGTGCGCCCGGTGGAGAACTACGACATGCCGGGTTACTTGCGCATCACGGTGGGGCTGGAGAACGAAAACCGGCGTTGCCTGGATGCACTGGCTTCCATCCTGGCCTGAGCCGGGAGTACAGGGCGGGACATGGCGGAACCCTTTATTCAACGACTGTGCCTCATCGGCGTCGGCCTCATCGGCGGCTCGCTGGCGCGCGCCCTGCGCGAGGCGGGCGCGGTGGGCGAGATCGTCGGCTGCGCGCGTCACCAGGAAAGCCTCGACGCGGCGCTGGAACTGGGTGTCATCGACCGCGCCGAGGGCGATCCCGCCATGGCGGTGCGTGACGCCGACATGGTGGTGCTGGCCGTACCCGTGGGCGAGAGCCGCGCGGTGCTGGAGCGCATCCGCGATCACCTGGCCAAGGACGCCATCCTCACCGATGTGGGCAGCACCAAGGGCAGCGTGGTGGCCGCCGCGCGCGAGGTCTTCGGCCAACTGCCGTCACGCTTCGTGCCCGCCCATCCCATCGCCGGTACCGAGCAGAGCGGGGTAGGGGCCTCCTTCGCCGAACTGTTTCGCGGCCGGCGGGTGATCCTCACCCCCGACGCGCATACCGATGCCGAGGCGCTGGCCACGGTGCGGCGCATGTGGGAGGCCTGCGGCGCGCAGGTGGTGGAGACCAGCGTGGCCCACCACGACGCCGTGCTCGCCGCCACCAGCCACCTGCCGCACATGCTGGCCTACGTGCTGGTGGACTCGCTGGCGCGCCGCGACGACCGCGAGGAGGTCTTCGCCTTTGCCGCCGGGGGCTTTCGCGACTTCACCCGCATCGCCTCCAGCAACCCGGCCATGTGGCATGACATCTGTTTCGCCAACCGCGAGGAACTGCTGCGCGTCACCGAGCGTTTCAGGGACGATCTCGGGCGGCTGGCCGAGGCCATCCGCAAGGGGGACGGCGGCTACCTGCGCGAGACCTTCGAGCGCGCCAAGCAGGCCCGCGACCAGTGGTGCGAGACCCACGGCGACGACGCCAATGCCTGCGAATGATACCCCACCAGCAGACACACCCAGGCCCATGACTTCAGCATACGATCTCATCTTTCGCGTCCAGCCCGGCGGCAGCCTGCGCGGCGAGGCCCGCGTGCCCGGCGACAAGTCCATCTCCCACCGCAGCATCATGCTGGGCGCGCTGGCCGACGGCACCACCACGGTGAGCGGCTTCCTCGAGGGCGAGGACAGCCTCGCCACCCTGCGCGCCTTCCAGGCCATGGGGGTGGACATCGAAGGCCCCCACGACGGCGAGGTGGTGATCCACGGCGTGGGCATGCACGGCCTTCGCGCGCCGGCAGGCGATCTCGATCTCGGCAATTCCGGCACCTCCATGCGCCTGCTGGCGGGCCTGCTGGCGGGGCAGGACTTCGATACCTGCCTCACCGGCGACGCCTCCCTGAGCAAGCGGCCCATGGGACGGGTGACGAAACCGCTGGCGGAGATGGGCGCGCGGGTGGACACCGAGGTCGACGGCACGCCGCCGCTGGTGGTCCACGGCGGGCGGCCCCTGCACGGTATCGATTACGTCATGCCGGTGGCCAGCGCGCAGGTGAAGTCCTGCCTGCTGCTGGCGGGCATGTACGCCGAGGGCGCGACCTGTGTCACCGAGCCCGCGCCCACGCGCGACCACACCGAGCGCATGCTGGCGGGCTTCGGTTACCCGGTGGAGCGCGACGGTTCGCGGGTGTGCATCCGCGGCGGCGGGCGCCTCACCGCCACGCGCATCGACGTGCCGGCGGACATCTCCTCGGCGGCCTTCTTTCTCGTCGGCGCCAGCATCGCCGCGGGCTCGGATCTCACCCTGCGCCACGTGGGCATCAATCCCACCCGCATCGGCGTGCTCAACATCCTGCGCGCCATGGGGGCGGACATCGAGCTGTCCAACGAGCGCACCGTGGGCGGCGAGCCGGTGGCGGATATCCGGGTGCGCGCCAGCCGGCTCCACGGCATTGCCATCCCCGAGGACCAGGTGCCGCTGGCCATCGACGAATTCCCGGTGCTCTTCGTCGCCGCCGCCTGCGCCGAGGGCGAGACCGTGCTCACCGGCGCCCGCGAGCTGCGCGTCAAGGAGAGCGACCGCATCCAGGTGATGGCCGACGGCCTGCAGGCCCTGGGCGCCGACGCCCGGCCCACCGAGGACGGCATGGTCATCCGCGGCGGACCGCTGCACGGCGGCGAGGTGCACGCCCACGGCGACCACCGTATCGCCATGGCCTTCGCCATGGCCGCCCTGCGCGCCGACGGCCCGGTGGTGATCCACGACTGCGCCAACGTCAATACCTCCTTCCCGGGCTTCGTCGAGCTCGCCGGGGGCCTCGGCCTCGGCATCGCGGTGGCGGAGTGAGGCCGCCCATGGGCACGGGGGAGCAGCAGGCGCCGGTCATCACCATCGATGGCCCCAGCGGGGTGGGCAAGGGCACCATCGCCCAGTTGCTGGCCCGGGAACTGGGCTGGCACATGCTCGACTCCGGCGCCCTCTACCGCCTGGTGGCGCTGGGCGCCGCCCGCCAGGGGATCCCCCTGGACGACGAGACGGCCCTGGCCGACTACGCCGCGCGGCTGCCGGTGGAATTCCGCGCCGGCGAGGGGGCGACCCACGGCCTGGCCATCTACCTGGACGGCGAGGCGGTGGGCGATGCCATCCGCACCGAGGAATGCGGCGCCGGGGCCTCCCGCGTGGCGGCCCTGCCGGGGGTGCGCGCGGCCCTGCTGGCGCGCCAGCGGGCCTTCCGGCGGCCCCCGGGCCTGGTGGCCGACGGCCGCGATATGGGCACCACGGTTTTTCCCGACGCGCCACTCAAGATCTTCCTCACCGCGAGCGCGGAAGAACGGGCCCGGAGGCGCTATAAACAGTTGAAAGAAAAGGGGATTGATGTTAGTCTGGCCGCCCTTCTGGAGGAGATCACCGAACGGGATACTCGCGACAGCCAGCGCAGTGCATCGCCGCTGGTCCCCGCCGACGACGCCCTTCGCATCGACACCACGTCGATGACGATCGATGAAGTGCTGCAGACGGTGAAGCAGGCGGCGGCGCCCCTTTTCGCTCCCCGCGACTGAACCGCCCACGGCGCGCCGGAAGGAAGCAGTAGATACGGGGTCCGCAAATGCCAGTTTGTCGGGCCATGGCACACACAACCTGCAGGGCAACCTGTAGCTAACGCAAAACATGGTCAGCGCCGCTGGCCAGGGATGATCACTGACATGAGCGAAAGCTTCGCAGAACTTTTTGAACAGAGTCTCAACCAGACTCAGATGCGCCCCGGTGCCATCGTCACGGGCACCGTCGTGGACATCAACAACGATTTCGTCGTGGTTAACGCCGGACTCAAGTCCGAGGGCGTTATCCCCATTGAGCAATTCAGGAACGAGGCCGGCGAGCTGGAAGTCAGCGTCGGCGACGAGGTGGAAGTGGCCCTCGATACCGTCGAGGATGGTTTCGGCGAGACGCGCCTGTCGCGCGAGAAGGCCAAGCGCCTGGAGACCTGGGCCAAGCTGGAGAAGGCCTACGAGGCCGGCGAGACCGTCACCGGCGTCATCGTCGACAAGGTCAAGGGCGGTTTCACCGTCGATCTCAAGGACATCCGCGCCTTCCTGCCGGGTTCCCTGGTGGACGTGCGCCCGGTACGCGATACCTCCTACCTCGAAGGCAAGGAGCTGGAATTCAAGGTCATCAAGCTGGATCGCCGTCGCAACAACGTGGTGGTCTCCCGCCGTGCCGTGGTGGAGAACGAGAACTCCGAGGAACGCGAAGCGCTGCTCGAGCAGATGCAGGAAGGCGCCGTGGTCAAGGGCATCGTCAAGAACCTCACCGAGTACGGCGCCTTCGTCGATCTCGGTGGTATCGACGGCCTGCTGCACATTACCGACATGGCCTGGAAGCGCGTCAAGCATCCTTCCGAGATCGTCCAGGTGGGCGAGGAAATCGAGGTCAAGGTCCTCAAGTTCGAGCGTGATCGCATGCGCGTCTCACTGGGCCTCAAGCAGCTCGGCGAGGACCCCTGGGAAGACATCGCCCGCCGTTATCCGGAAGGCACCCGCCTGTTCGGCAAGGTCACCAACATCGCCGACTACGGCTGCTTCGTGGAAATCGAAGACGGCGTCGAGGGCCTGGTGCACGTCTCCGAGATGGACTGGACCAACAAGAATATCCACCCCAACAAGGTCGTGCAGCTGGGTGACGAGGTCGAGGTCCAGGTGCTGGACATCGACGAGGAACGCCGCCGTATCTCGCTCGGCATGAAGCAGTGCAAGGCCAATCCCTGGGAGGAATTCGCCGGCAACTTCAACAAGAACGACAAGGTCAAGGGCGTCATCAAGTCCATCACCGACTTCGGCATCTTCGTCGGCCTCGAAGGGGGTATCGACGGCCTGGTGCACCTGTCCGACCTGTCCTGGAATATTCCGGGTGAAGAGGCCGTCCACAACTACAAGAAGGGTGACGAGATCGAGGCCATCGTGCTGTCGGTGGACCCCGACCGCGAGCGCATCTCGCTCGGCATCAAGCAGATGGAAAAGGACCCCTTCTCCAACTTCGTCGCCGAGCATGCCAAGGGCAGCATCGTCAAGGGCACGGTCACCGAAGTGGACGCCAAGGGCGCCGTCATCGATCTCGGCGACGGTGTCGAGGGTTACCTCCGTGCCTCGGAGATCTCCCGCGATCGCATCGAGGATGCACGGTCTATACTCAACGTAGGCGACGAGATCGAGGCCAAGTTCATGGGCGTCGATCGCAAGAGCCGTGCCATCTCGCTGTCAATCAAGGCCAAGGACACCCAGGAAGAGAAGGCCGCGATTAAAGATTTCAACCGTTCTGCCGAACCTGCTACCACGACGCTCGGCGACCTGTTGAAAGAGCAGCTGGACGAGTCGCAGGAGTAACTGTTAACCAGGGCGCCGGCCCGCGCCGGCGCCCGCATTAACACCAGTGGACAAGAACAATGACAAAGTCGGAATTGATTGAAGTTCTTTCTCGCAAGCAGACGCAGTTGGCCTACAAGGATGTCGAACTGGCGGTCAAGACCATGCTCGAGCACATGGCGCAGGCCCTGGCCAGCGGGGAGCGAATCGAGATCCGCGGCTTTGGCAGTTTCTCGCTCCACTATCGTCCTCCGCGCACCGGGCGCAATCCCAAGACCGGTGATACCGTGGTGCTGGCCGCCAAGTACGTGCCGCACTTCAAGCCGGGCAAGGAACTGCGCGAACGCGTCAACGCCAGCCGTGAGAAAGTCGAGATCCAGAATCACTGACGGTTCCCGTTTCCGCTTTCGACCGGTAGTATTCATGAAACGGCATGCGTAGTTTTCGCATGCCGTTTTTTTTGGTGATAATGATCAGCGACGGGTACCAGCCAGGGAGCCACTACACGTGAAGCGCATCGTCTCCTATACACTGTTATTGTTGATTGTCCTCGTGGGGATCCTCTTCGCCGTGCTCAACGCCCAGCCGGTGAAGTTCGACTTCTACTTCGGCAGCACCGAGCAGCCGCTGTCGCTGATCATCGTCGTCACCCTGATCCTTGGCTCCCTGCTGGGGATCCTCGCCAGCTTCGGCCTCATCGTGCGCAGCCGCCGCGAGGCGGCGCGCCAGCGCCGCGCGGCGGAACTGGCCGAGAAAGAGGTCGCCAACCTGCGCGCCATTCCCATCAAGGATCGTCACTGAATGGGCCTCGAGATCCTCTTCCTGCTCCTGCCCGCGGCGGCCTTCTCCGGCTGGTGGCTCGGCCGCAGGGGCGCGCACGAGGAGCCGGCCGCCTCCGGCGGCGGCATCCCGCCGGACTACCTCAAGGGCCTCAACTACCTGCTCAACGAGGAGCCGGACAAGGCCATCGCCCTGTTCATCGAGATGCTCGAGGTCAACCGCGACACGGTGGAGACCCACCTGGCGCTGGGCAGCCTGTTCCGCCGGCGCGGCGAGGTGGACCGCGCCATTCGCATTCACCAGAATCTCATCGCCCGCCCGACCCTCAACCACGCCCAGCGTGCCCATGCCCTGTTCGAGCTGGGGCAGGACTACATGCGCGCCGGCCTGCTGGATCGCGCCGAGGCCCTGTTCAACGAGCTCATCGACAGCGGCCCGCACACCGAGGCGGCGCTGCGTTACCTGCTGGGGATCTACGAGCAGGAACGCGACTGGCACAAGGCCATCGAGACCGCGCGCAAGCTGGAGACGCGCTCGGGCAGTTCCTGCGCCGAGCGCATCGCCCACTATTACTGTGAGCTGGCGGAGCTGGAGCACCGCCAGGGCGAGATCGTGCGCGCCCTGCGCACCCTGCGTCGGGCGCTCACCGAGGACCGCAATTGCGTGCGCGCCAGCCTGCTGGAAGGCCGCCTGGAACAGGAGCGTGGTGACCACAAGGACGCCCTGCGCGCCTACCGGCGGGTGGAGCAGCAGGACCCGGAATACGTGCCGGAGATCATCGAGCCGGTACAGGCCTGCCTGCACCAGCTGGGCCGTGACGCGGAGGCGCGAGCCTGGCTGCACGAGATCCAGGCGCGTCACGGCGGGATCTCGGCGGTACTGGCGGCGGCGGACATCATCGCGCGCGACGATACCCAGGCCGCCATCGACTACATCATCGACTACCTCAAGCGGCGGCCCTCGGTGCGCGGCATGGATCACCTCATCGGCCTGAGCATGGAACGCAGCCACGGTGCGGCCCACGACAACCTCAAGCTGCTCAAGGACATCACCGATCTGCTGCTCGCGGACAAGCCCGTCTATACCTGCCGCAGTTGCGGCTTCGCCGGCAAGACCCTGCACTGGCAGTGCCCGGGTTGCCGCAAGTGGAACACCATCAAACCCGTACACGGCGTCGAAGGAGAGTAATGTGAGTGATTCCCCCGTGATCGTGGCCCTGGACTATGCCGACAAGGCCGAGGCGCTGGCCCTGGTGGACCGGCTGGAGCCCGGCCGCTGTCGTCTCAAGGTGGGCAAGGAACTGTTCACCCGCAGCGGCCCGGCGGTGGTGGAGGAGCTCGGCAAGCGCGGCTTCGACGTCTTCCTCGACCTCAAGTTTCACGACATCCCCAACACCGTGGCCGCCGCGGTGCGCGCGGCGGCGGATCTCGGCGTGTGGATGGTCAACGTGCACGCCTTCGGCGGGCGCGCCATGCTCGGCGCCGCCCGCGAGGCCCTGGCGGGTGCGAGCAAACGGCCGCTGCTCATCGGCGTCACGGTGCTCACCAGCATGGATGCCTCGGCCCTGCACGAGATCGGCATCCCCGCCGGTCCCCAGGAGCAGGTGGCGCGCCTCGCCGCACTGGTGCAGGACTGCGGCCTCGACGGGGTGGTGTGCTCCCCGCGGGAAGTGGCCACCCTGCGCCAGACCCGCGGCAGCCAGTTCCTGCTGGTGACCCCCGGCGTGCGACCCGCGGGCAGCGACACCGGCGACCAGAAGCGGGTCATGAGCCCCGCCGAGGCCGTGCGCGCCGGCAGCGACTACCTCGTCATCGGCCGGCCCATCACCCAGGCGCCGGATCCCATGGCGGCCCTGGCCGCCATCGAGCAGGAACTGGGCGTGGTGGCCAGCGAGCCGAAATATCCCGTCGCCTGAGGGGGGCGGCGGTAAACCTTGTAGAAGCGGCGCCCCGCCGCGATACGTCCTCCATTACCCCCTGTAAGCCTTTTCCTACACGAAAATCAGCCATTTCCGACTTGGCGGCCGGCCAGCGCCTGCGGCAGACTGCGCCCGTGGACCAGGGAGGTCCATGACAAGGACTGTTAACCACGAAAGGGAAAACACCATGAAGAAACTGCTACTGCTGGCGGTGCTTGCCGCCTTTCTCTCTATCTCCACCGTGGCCAGCGCCGAGCCGGTCAACATCAACACCGCCGACGCCGTGACCCTCGCGGCCAACATCAAGGGGATCGGTCTCAAGAAGGCAGAGGCCATCGTCGCTTACCGCGAGGCCCACGGCGCCTTCCAGCGCGTGGAGGACCTCGCCCTGGTCAAGGGCATCGGCCCGAAGACGGTGGAGAAGAACCGCGCCAACCTGCGGGTGGAAAACCCCTAGCCAGCCCCCCGGGCATGGGCTGCCTCCGGGCAGCGAAGGGGCGTCCCGGCTTCGGCGGGGGCGCCCCTTTTTCCGTTTGCCGCCAGATAGTTAGCCTGCTAGACTGGATCCCGACACAGCTTCCCGGGACAGGGAAAACCGCCTGCCCGGGGCGACGAGCATCGCCACACGATGACAGGGACCTTGGGCGCACACCATCCTGAAAGCCTTTCACCTCACGCCGGGACGGATCCTGTCCGCACCGTACCGGTACATCGCCTCACTGCCTCGCCAGGACGGACGCCAACCATCGCGCCATGTTCTCCATGGGGAAGCCGCGGACCCGTGAGCGCGTTGCGGCCTGCGGGAGAATGCCCCGGGTGGCGATCCGCACGGTGTGCTATAGATCAGGGAAGCAGGACGTCAACGGAAGACAGGGAGACGAAACGTGCGTAGATGGCTGGATGAGTTCAAGCGATCCCTGATTTCTCTCCCGCGCGTTGCCAAACGCGCCATCATGCTGGCTCTCGATAGCCTGGCCATCCCCGTTGCCCTGTGGGCGGCACTGGCAATACGCACCGGCGGGGAGGTTTCGCCGTACATCACGAACGCCCTCATTGCCCTGCCGTTTCTGGTTCTGTTGACCATCCCTGTTTTCATTCGCCTGGGACTGTACCGATCCATCCTGCGCTTCGCCGGACCCGAGATCATTCTCTCCATCCTCAAGGGCGTGACGCTGTCGGTGCTGGTGCTGGCGGCGACCATTGCGCTCGGTCGGCTGCATGAATTTCCACGCTCCGTCATGTTGATCTACTGGTTGCTGATGGTCTTTTACATGGTGGGGATCCGTTATCTCATCCGGATCTTCTTTGCGCAGGAAACCAGCGCTCCGAAGGGACGAAAGACGGCCATCTACGGCGCCGGCATGGCGGGGCACAAGCTGGCCACCATGCTGGAGAGCAACAATGAAATCGAACCGGTATGTTTCTTCGACGACAACCGGGCCCTGGACGGCAGCATGGTGGGCGGGCTGCCGGTCCACCATACCGCGGAGATTGGGGATGTAATAGAACGTCTCGGCATCGAACAGATATTGCTGGCCCTGCCCAATGTATCGCGCCACCGGCGCAAGGCGATCATCGACAGCCTTGAAGCATTCCCGGTGCACGTCTATACGATTCCGGCCATCGAGGATATCGTCTCCGGCAAGGCGCGCGTGGACGAGATCCGGGAAATCGACATCTCCGACCTGCTCGGGCGTGACGCGGTGGAACCCGATGCCGAACTGTTCCGCGCCTGTATCACTGACAGGGTTGTCATGGTCACCGGCGCCGGCGGCAGCATCGGTTCCGAACTGTGCCGACAGATCGTCGGCCTGGAGCCAAAAGCACTCATCCTCTTCGAGTTGTCGGAGTATGCGCTCTACCAGATACACGACGAACTCGAACAACACCTGCGGGAGGCCGGCAGGTCGGGCGCATTCCCCATCAAGGCCATGCTGGGAAACGTGCAGGACCGGGATCGCCTGCGCGCCATCATATCGGGATTTGGCGTGCAGACCATTTATCATACGGCGGCCTACAAGCATGTCCCCATTGTTGAATACAACATCACCGACGGCGTGCTCAACAACATATTCGGCACGCGCGCGGTAGCGGAAACCGCAGTCGAGACCGGCGTGGAGACATTCGTGTCCGTGTCCACCGACAAGGCGGTGCGCCCAACCAACGTCATGGGTGCCACCAAGCGTTTTGCCGAGTTGATCCTGCAGGGCCTGGCGGATACCGATTCCGCGACCCGCTTCTGCATGGTGCGTTTCGGTAATGTCCTCGATTCCTCCGGTTCGGTGGTACCGGTGTTTCGCCGGCAGATCCGGCAGGGCGGGCCGGTGACGGTGACGCATCCCGACGTACAGCGCTATTTCATGACCATCCAGGAAGCGGCCCAGCTCGTCATCCAGGCCGGATCCATGGGGCAGGGCGGCGATGTCTTCGTGCTGGACATGGGTGAGCCGGTACGCATCAACGATCTCGCGCGCAAGATGATCCACCTCATGGGAATGAGCGTCAGGGATGAACAGAACCCTGAAGGTGATATCGCCATCACCTATACCGGCCTGCGCCCGGGTGAAAAGCTCTACGAGGAACTCCTCATCGGTGACAACGTGGAGAAGACGCGCCACCCGATGATCATGCGCGCCATGGAAGCCATGTTGCCGTGGCCGGAGATGCAGGCACACCTGGACAGCCTGTACGAGGCGTGCAAGAACGCGGACTATGAAAAAATCCGCAGTATCCTGCTTGCCGTGGTCAACGACTATGCGCCCAACAGCGAAATCGTCGATCACCTTGGAACACTGGAGCAGGCGGCCGCGGCCGGCAGCCGTTCCCTGCACTGACGCCAGTGTACCACCACTCGTTGTTTGCCTGTATTGCCCCCCGGTTCGCACAGGTCCCTGTGGGATGGTGTGGGGGACGCCATGTCGACATGACTCCTTAGAACGGCTTGCTCGCGCGCGGTGGCTGGTATAACGTGAGGCGGATAAACGCTGTTTCTTTTCCCTGGGGAGTGTGTCGGTGAGTTTGTTGGTGACGGGTAGTGGTGGATTTGTCGGCCGCTACCTCAAGGAGGCCGTGCCCTGCGTCGGTCTGGGCGAGGGTGACAGTCATATCGATCTGCGTGACGAGGCGGCCTTGCGTCGCCGCGTCGCCGAAGTGGAGGCGGAGCGGGTCATCCATCTTGCCGCGCAGAGTTTCATCCCGCGCGCCTTCGAGGATCCCCGCGAGACCTTCGAGATCAATTTCCTTGGTACCTGGAATCTGCTCACGGCGCTCGCGGACAGCGGCTTTCGCGGACGTTTTCTCTATGTCAGCTCCGGTGATGTCTATGGCAGGGTTGCAGAGTCGGCCTTGCCGGTGGACGAGAGTCAGCCGACCCGGCCGGCGAATCCCTACGCGGTGAGCAAGGTCGCGGCGGAGGCGCTTTGTTGCCAATGGAGCCAGACGGCGGACTTCGAGGTCATCATCGCGCGGCCGTTCAACCACATCGGCCCTGGTCAGGACGAACGTTTCTTCACCCAGACGGTGGCCAGGCAGATCGCCGCCCAGGCTGCCACCGGCCATGTACGCCTGAAGACCGGCAACCTGGCGGTGACGCGGGACTTTCTCGACGTCCGTGACGTGGTCCGGGCCTACCTTGCGCTGCTGGAAAGGGGCGACAATGGCGAGATCTACAATGTCTGTTCCGGGCGGGAAATTCCGCTTAATACCATTGTCGAGAAACTGGTAGCATTGGCAGGCGTCGACTGCGAGATCGTCCAGGAGGCCGACAGGCTTCGGCCCAACGAACAGCGACGCATGCTCGGCAGCCCGGAAAAACTCATAAAAACAACGGCTTGGAGTCCAGAGCGCGAGCTGGATACGAGCCTCGCAGAGATACTCGAATACTGGCGGGAGAAAATCTGACGGTGGAGAAACGTGCATTCGTAACGGGCCTGACGGGCCAGGATGGCGCCTATCTGGCGCGGCTGTTGGTGGACAAGGGCTACGAGGTCACCGGCCTGGTGGCCCGCCGGGCGACGGACTCCATGGAGCGCCTGCGCCGCCTGGATCTGATGGACCGGGTGAAGATGGTGGAAGGCGACCTGATGGATACGTCTTCGCTGATCCGTGCCCTGAAAAATTCCGGCGCGCGTGAGGTGTACAATCTCGCCGCACAGAGCTTCGTCGCCACGTCCTGGGAACAGCCGATCCTCACCGGCGAGGTGACGGGCCTCGGCGTGGTGCGCCTGCTCGAGGCCATTCGTATCGTCGATCCGGCGATCAGGTTCTATCAGGCGTCCACCAGCGAACTCTATGGCCTCATCCAGGAGCCGGTGCAGAGCGAGACGACGCCGTTCTATCCGCGCAGCCCCTATGGCGTGGCCAAGCTCTATGGTCACTGGATCACCATCAACTACCGCGAGAGTTTCGACATTCACGCCTCCACCGGGATCCTCTTCAACCATGAATCGCCCCTGCGCGGCGAGGAATTCGTCACGCGCAAGATCACGCTGGCGCTGGCCAATATCAAACATGGCAAACAGGACACCCTCTACCTCGGCAACCTCGACAGCAAGCGTGACTGGGGCTATGCCGGCGACTATGTGCAGGGCATGTGGCTGATGTTGCAGCAGGAGAAGCCCGACGACTATGTGCTGGCCACGGGCGAGACGCACACCATCCGCGAGTTCGTCGAAGTGGCGGCGGAGGTGGCCGGCTTCGACATCGCCTGGGAGGGCGAGGGCGAGCAGACGCGCGGTGTGGATCGCAAGTCCGGCAAGCCCATCGTGCAGGTGGATCCGCAGTTCTATCGTCCCGCGGAAGTGGACGTCCTCATCGGTGATCCCTCCAAAGCCAGGAAGCAGCTGGGCTGGGAGCCCGAGATCAAGTTCGCGGATCTCGCCGAGATGATGATGAAGGCCGACCTGGACTGGGTCGCCGGCGGAAACTGATCCGCGTCTGGATACATGTTCCCAATTCCACTACAGCTTACGGACGTCAGGCTCTCGTCGGGGAGGGCGTTTACGGGCCGTCAGCCACAGGGATGCGGCTGTCGAGCGTACAGGGGCGTATGTACCGCGTGTCCGTAAACGCCCTCCCCGACGAGAGACAGGCAGATGAGATGAACCCGTCATGCCCAGGTGATCGGGTATTCGGAACGCGTACTTAGCTGGTATTCTGTATTCATGACTGATTCCGTTGCGAAGAAACTTGTCCCCGTGATCCTGTCGGGCGGCTCGGGTACGCGGCTTTGGCCGCTGTCCCGCGAACTGCATCCCAAGCAGTTTCACAGCCTGGTAGGCGAGGAGACACTGCTGCAGTCCACGGTCACGCGCCTCGATGGTCTCGAAGGTCTTGCGGCCCCCATCGTGATCTGTAACGAGGAACACCGCTTTTTCGTCGCTGAGCAACTGCGCCAGATCGGTTGCGCGGGGCATCGCATCATCCTCGAGCCGGAAGGGCGCAATACCGCGCCGGCGGTGGCACTGGCGGCCATCCAGGCCATGGCCGACCACGGCGACTGTATCCTCGTGGTCATGCCGGCCGATCATGCCATACGGGACATTGCCGCCCTGCGCGAGGCCATGCAGCTGGCCGTCGATTGCGCGTCACAGGGGGGCATGGTGACCTTTGGCGTGACGCCCACCTCGCCCCATACCGGTTACGGCTATATCAGGGCAACGGGCAGGCCGTGGCGGGAGCACGAGGGCACCCTTGCCATTGAACAGTTCGTCGAAAAACCGGATCGCGACAAGGCCGAGGCCTTCCTGCGGGAAGGAAACTATTACTGGAACAGCGGCATGTTCGCTTTTGCGGCGCAGAAATACCTCGATGAGCTGGCCGAACATCGTCCAGAGATCCTGCAACATTGTCAGGCCGCCATGCAGTCCACTACCACGGATCTGGATTTCATCCGCGTCGATGCGCAGGCATTTTGTCGCTGCGAGAGTGATTCCATCGACTACGCGGTCATGGAACATACCCGTGCGGGTGTCGTCATTCCTCTCGGATCGGACTGGAACGATGTCGGTTCCTGGACGGCCCTGAGCGAGGAATTCGACAAGGATGAACGGGGAAATGCTCGGGTGGGTGACGTGATCCACGAGGCCTGCAACAACTGCTTTTTCTATTCGCGTGACCGCCTCATCGCGGCGGCCGGTGTCGATGATCTCATCGTGGTGGAGACGACAGACGCGGTCTTCGTCACACGCAAGGGTGACGATGTCAATATAAGGAATATCGTTGCCACCCTGAAGCAGCAGCAACGCGAGGAGGC
This sequence comes from Chromatiales bacterium, assembly GCA_027005735.1. Classification (GTDB taxonomy): domain Bacteria; phylum Pseudomonadota; class Gammaproteobacteria; order CAMYNG01; family CAMYNG01; genus HyVt-448. The sequence continues at coordinate 24,958 of JALTLF010000205.1, forward strand.
CATTACCCATCGCAAGGTCATGCGGCCGTGGGGGAACTATGACGCGCTGGACATTGCCGAACGCTTCAAGGTCAAGCGTATCACCGTCGAACCGGGACAGAAGCTCTCCCTGCAACTGCATCATCATCGCGCTGAGCACTGGATCGTGGTTTCCGGGACGGCAAAGGTCACGCGTGGCAACGAGACCTTCATGCTGAGCGAGAACGAGTCCACCTTCATCCCGGTGGGTGAGCGTCACCGCCTGGAGAACCCGGGCAAGATTCCGCTGGAACTCATCGAGGTCCAGTCCGGTGGCTATCTCGGCGAAGACGATATCGTGAGGTTTGAAGACAACTATGGACGCTGAAGCGTCGCCGCTCGGTCACGCACACTGCCTGTCCACGACTGAGCAGACGGGATCATGATTGGAGTATTCCTGCGCGCCATCCGTATCCACCAGTGGCTGAAGAACCTGCTGATCTTCGCGCCGCTGGTGCTGGGCCATTACTGGGCCGACAATGAGCGCGTGCTGGCCGCGGTGCTGGCCTTTCTCGCCTTCAGTCTCATGGCCTCGGCCTTTTACATCATCAACGACATCGTCGATATCGAAGCGGACCGCAAGCATCCCGAAAAGCGCAAGCGGCCCTTCGCCGCCGGAGAGTTGCGCATTGGCACCGGCTATGTGCTGTTTGCCATCCTGCTGGCCGCCTCGCTTGCCGTTGCCGTCCTCATCGGCCATGACTTTGCCCTGATCCTCGGCGCCTACGCCTTTACCGCCGTGGCCTATTCCAACTTTCTCAAGAAAATCGAACTGCTGGACGTGGCCGTGCTGGCTGGACTCTATACCCTGCGCATCATTGCCGGCGCGGTGGCCATCGATGCGACCATCTCCTTCTGGCTGGCGGCATTTTCCATCTTTATCTTCTTCAGCCTCGCCATGCTGAAGCGTTTCTCGGAACTCTATGGGCTGCAGGAGCGCGATGAGACACGCAGTATCGGGCGTGGTTATCACACCAGCGATCTCAACGCCCTGTCCATCATGGGCGTGGCCAGCGGCTACTGTGCCGTGCTCATCATGGCCTTGTATATCAATGATCCCACGGTTACCCGTCTCTACCGGGAGCCGGCCATGCTGTGGGTGATCTGTCCCGCCGTGCTCTACTGGATAAGCTCGCTTTGGTTTTCGGCGCAGCGTGGCAAGATGCACGAGGATCCCATTGTCTATGCTCTCAAGGACAGGACCAGCTACGGCATTGCCGTGATCTCGGTGGCGGGGCTCTGGCTCGCCGTATGAGTGCGGGTGACCAGGAGTCCTGGGGCAGGGTGCGCGCCGAGGCCCAGCGTTGCCACGTACCCCGTTGGGCGGACAAGGGCGCACAGGTCTTTGTGGATGATGGTCCCTACCTGCCGCGCGGGCGTGGCCGCAGTTACGGTGATTCCTGCCTCGTCAGCCACGGCACGCTCATCGCCACCCGCGCCCTCGATCATTTCGTGGAATTCGATACCGAGACTGGTCGCCTGCGGGCCCAGGCCGGCGTCGGGCTGGATGCCATCCTGGCACTCGTCATGCCACGGGGCTGGTTTCTGCCGGTGACGCCGGGGACGAAGTTCGTCAGCCTCGGCGGCGCCATCGCCAACGACGTGCACGGCAAGAACCACCATGTGGCCGGCACCTTTGGGCGGCACGTGCGACGCCTCTCGCTGTTGCGCTCCAGCGGCGAGAGCATGATCTGCAGCGAGGGCGAGAATCCCGAGTTGTACCGCGCGAGCATTGGTGGTCTGGGTCTGACAGGGCTGATACAATGGGCGGAGATCCAGTTGAAGCCCATCAGCACGTATCGCATCGTTCAGGAAGCCGTCCCTTTTTCCGATCTGACGGAGTTGGTGGCGCTGAGTGAGGCGGCCGATCAGGAGTGGGAATATACCGTCGCCTGGGTGGACTGCTTCAGCCGCCGGCGCCGGGGCGTCTTCTTCCGCGGTCGGCACCTGGAGAGCGACGCGGGTCACGAGACCGGCGAGATCCGCACCGAACCTAGGATATCCGTGCCGATGGACATGCCGGGCATCGTGCTCAACCGACTCTCCATGAAACTGTTCAATGCCCTCTACTACCGCGCCGAACGAGGTCGCAACACAACGGTGGACTTTGACCGTTTCTTCTATCCGCTGGACGCCATTGGTCACTGGAACCGGATCTATGGCCGCAAGGGATTCTACCAGTACCAGTGCGTGGTGCCGCTGCCCGAGGGTACGGAGGTGATCGAGCGCATTCTGCAACTGGCCGAGGAACGCCGCACGGGTTCCTTTCTCTCCGTGGTCAAGGTCTTCGGTGATATCGCCTCGCCCGGCATGATGTCGTTTCCGCGCAAGGGCCTGACCCTGGCGCTGGACTTTCCCAACCGCGGCCAGCCGACGCTGGACATGCTCGAGAGATTCGATGCCCTGGTGCGTGAGGCGGGCGGGGCGGTGTATCCCGCCAAGGATGCGCGCATGAGCCGCGAGAGCTTTGTCGCCTACTATCCCCGCTGGCGGGAATTCGCCGCCCACATCGATCCGGCCTTTAGCTCGGACTTCTGGCGGCGAGTGACGGGGGTGGCACAATGAGTGCAAGAAAGATCCTCATCCTGGGTGCCACCTCGGCCATTGCCGAACAGGCGGCGCGATGTTTTGCCGCCGAGGGCGCGGTACTGCACCTGTGCGCGCGCTCGCAGGTACACCTCGAACAACTGGCCGCCGATCTCAGGGTACGCGGTGCCAGCGCCGTCACCACCAGCGTCTTCGATGCCGGTGGCTACGTCAATGCGAATCAACAGCTGACCGACATATTGATCCAGATGGGCCACGCCGACGTGGCACTGATCGCCTGGGGCACGCTGCCGGATCAGAAGGCCTGCGAGCAGGACCTGGAGAAGACCCTCAGCGAGTTCGTCACCAACGCTACCGCGGTGATTGCCTGGCTGACGGTACTGGCCGGTTATTTTGAACAACGCGGTGGGGGCGTGATCGCTGCCATCACCTCGGTGGCCGGCATGCGCGGGCGCCAGAGCAACTACGTCTATGGCGCTGCCAAGGGGGCGGTGAGCCTTTACCTGCAGGGGCTGCGCAATCGGCTTTACCCGGCCGGTGTCACGGTGGTGGACATCCGCCCCGGTTTCGTGGATACCCCCATGACGCAGGCGTTTCGCAAGGGCCTGCTGTGGGCCTCGGCGCAGCGCGTGGGGCAGGGGATCTACCGCGCCATCAACCGGCGGCGGCAGGTGGTCTATCTGCCGTGGTTCTGGCGCTGGATCATGCTTGTCATTACTCGCATCCCCGAATCACTGTTCAAACGCCTGAAGCTGTAGTCAGGGCAAGGTCGATCATGAAAATCATTATTCCCGGCGCCGCGGGCCTCGTTGGCCAGAACCTCATCGTGTTGCTCAAGCAGGAGGGCTACAGGGACATCCTCGCCATCGACAAGCATCCGACCAACACGGCCCTGCTGCGCGAGCTGCATCCCGACATCCAGGTCATCGAGGCGGACATCTCCCGGCCGGGCGAGTGGCAGGAGGCCTGCGAGGGCGGCGACGTGGTGGTCATGTTGCAGGCGCAGATCGGCGCGAAGGACAGCGGTCCCTTCATCGCCAACAACATCACCTCCACGGAAGTGATGCTGGAGACCATGAAGGCGAAGGGGATCCCGCGCGTGGTGCACATCAGTTCCTCGGTGGTGGAGTCGGTGGCCGCGGACGACTATACCGAGACCAAGAAGCGCCAGGAGAAACTGGTAGTGGACAGCGGTTTGGACCATTGTATTCTGCGCCCGACGCTCATGTTCGGCTGGTTCGATCGCAAGCACCTGGGCTGGTTGTCGCGGTTTATGCGCAAGGTGCCCGTCTTTCCCATCCCTGGCAGCGGCAGGTACATGCGCCAGCCCCTCTACGTGCTGGATTTCTGCCGCATCATTGTCAGTTGTCTAAAGGACATGCCGGTGGGCCAGACTTTCAATATCACCGGCCGCGAGGAGATCGACTACATCGATATCATTCGCGCCATCAAGCGCGCCACCCGCGCGCGCGCCTGGATCGTGCGTATTCCCTACGGCCTGTTCTGGTTCTTGCTCTGGCTCTGGGGACTGTTCGATCGCGATCCGCCCTTTACCACCCAGCAGTTGAAGGCGCTTGTCGCGGGGGATGAATTTGAATTGATCCCCTGGTGGGAGATCTTCGGCGTCGAGGCGACGCCGTTTGCGACGGCGATTGAACAGACATTCAATGATCCGACCTACAGCAGCTATGAACTGGATTTCTGAGCAGAGTCCCCGGGAAGAATTATTGGGAAAAATGTTTTTGCGGGAGCGGTGCCCTCGCCGCGATGCATTTCCGAGGACCGTTTATCTCGGCGAGGGCGCCGCTCCTACGAGTTACGCAGGACTACCGGTATTTTGAAGCAGAAAAAGATTGCAGTGATCGGTGCCGGCGTCATGGGCATGGCCTGTGCGCTGGAGTTGTTGAAACAGGGATATGCGGTGGCGATCTTCGAGGCCGATGACCGCGTGGGCGGCATGTCGGCCCATTTCGATTTCAACGGCCTGTCCATCGAGCGCTACTACCATTTCATCTGCAAGCCGGACACGCCCTATTTTGAACTTCTTGAGGAACTGGGACTGCTTCACAAGCTCAAGTGGCAGCCGACATACATGGGCTATTTCTTCAGGGGAAAACTGCATGACTGGGGTAATCCGCTGGCCTTGTTGAAGTTTCCCGGCGTAAGCCTGCTCGATCGCCTGCGCTACGGGGCGCACATGTTTTTCGCCAGCAAGCGCCGGCGCTGGCAGGACCTGGATCGCGTCGAGGCGGGGGCGTGGATCCGCAAGTGGATCGGCCCGCGGGCCTACGATGTCCTCTGGCGACCCCTGTTCCAGCTCAAGTTTCACCAGCACAGTGACAATCTGTCGGCGGCCTGGATCTGGACGCGTATCAAGCGCGTGGGCAGCTCGCGCCGCAGCCTGATGCAGGAGGAACTGGGTTACCTGGAAGGGGGGTCGGAGAGCCTGCTCCGTGCCATGGAGACGCGCATTCGGGCGCTGGGCGGAGAAATCCACCTTTCGACACCGGTGCAGCGCGTCAACCTCGAAGCCGGCAGGGTCAGGGGGGTGACGGTCAGGGACGAGCGACGCGAGTTCGATATCGTGATCAGCACGGCGCCCTTGCCCTTCGTACCAAAGCTCATTCCGGACCTCGACGAGGACACGCGCCGCCGCTACGAGGCCATCGACAATATCGCCGTGGCCTGCGTGATCTTCAAGCTGGCGCGGCCGGTGACGCGCAACTTCTGGCTCAACGTCTCCGATCCCGACATGGATATTCCCGGTATCATCGAGTACACCAACCTGCGCAGGATGAACGAACACATCGTCTATGTGCCGTACTACATGCCCGCCGATCACGAAAAATACCAGTGGAGCAACGAGCGGCTCATCGAGGAAGCCAGGGGTTACCTGAAACGCATCAACCCTGAACTGACGGACGCAGATTTTCTCGACGCCTTCGCCTCGCGCTATCGTTTCGCCCAGCCCATCTGCCCGCCCGGCTTTCTCGACCGGCTGCCACCCATCAGGACGCAGGTGGAGGGCCTGTACGTGGCCGATACCTCTTATTATTATCCCGAGGACCGCAGTATTTCCGAGAGCGTGCGCGTGGGAAGAGAGATCGCCGCCATGGTGGAGGCCTAGACCATGCGGGCCTTCCTGCGGCGTTCCCGCTTCTCCCGTTTCCTGCTCGCCGGCGGCGTGGCGGCGCTGGTCAACTTCCTCAGCCGCTTTGCCTACAACGAGGTCATGAGCTTTCGCCTCGCCGTGATCGCGGCCTACATCACGGGCATGATCACGGCCTACCTGCTGTCGCGTATCTATGTCTTCGAGCGCAGTCGCCATCACCCGGTAAAGGAATTTTACTATTTCACCCTCGTCAACCTGGTGGCCGTGGCACAGGTCTGGTTGATCAGCGTCGGCCTGGCGGAGTACCTGTTTCCCTCAGTCGGATTTACCTTTTATCCCTATGCCGTCGCCCATGCCGTGGGCGTGGCGGTCCCTGCGGTGACGAGCTACTTTGGACACAAGTACCTCTCCTTTGCGCAGCGGGACGGATAGTTTGTTAGAATCTACGCTGTTTTGAGGCTGTGAACCGCACAATGAAAAAGATACGCAAGGCCGTCTTTCCCGTCGCCGGTCTCGGCACCCGTTTTCTGCCTGCCACCAAGGCGAGTCCCAAGGAGATGTTGCCCGTGGTGGACAAGCCGCTCATCCAGTATGCCGTGGAAGAGGCCATCGAGGCGGGGATCGATCAACTGGTTTTCATTACCGGCCGCAACAAGCGGGCCATTGCCGACCACTTCGACAAGGCCTACGAGCTGGAAGCGGAGCTGGAGAAGTTCAACAAGCACGAGATGCTAGAGATCGTGCGCGGCATCGTTCCGCCGCACGTGGCCTGTATCTACACCCGTCAGGCCGAAGCCCTGGGGCTGGGCCATGCGGTGTTGTGCGCCGAGCCCATCGTCGGCGACGAGCCCTTTGCCGTGATACTGGCCGACGATCTCATCGACGGCAGGGACCGGGCCTGCCTGTCGCAGATGGTGGACGAGTTCAACCGCTACCAGAGCAGCGTGCTGGGCGTGCAGCGGGTGGAAGGCCACGATATCGAACGCTACGGCGTGGTGGCGGTGGAGCCGCTGGAGAACGACGTCTCGCGCGTCACCCGCATCGTCGAGAAGCCTGCCCTTGCCGACGCGCCCTCGGACCTCGGCGTGGTGGGGCGCTATATCCTGAGTCCGCAGATCTTCGCCGAGATCCGCCACACCGGCCGCGGCGCGGGGGGTGAGATCCAGCTCACCGATGCCATCCAGTCCCTGCTCGGCAAGGAGCAGGTCCTCGCCCATCGCTTCAGCGGGCGCCGCTTCGACTGCGGCAGCAAGGAAGGCTACCTGGAGGCCACGGTGGAGTACGCCCTGAAGCACCCGGAGCTGAAGGATTCCTTCAGGGCGTATCTCAGGACGTTGAAGCTTTGAGAAAGGTAGCGAGGGGCGAAGGCCCTGGAACGCACTCGCTGAACTGACCAGGGCGACTGTTTCGGGATCGGTGTCGTTATGAATAACAGCGGCGAGAGCCTGTACTGCTGCCTTGCGGGGTCATTCCGGGCTGAGCCGTGCCTCGCATGGCGAAGACGCGGAATCCAGAGAGATATTTCACTGGATTCCCGCTTGGCCGCTCCCGACATCCTGTCTTGCGCGGCACTTGTACATCCCTGTACTTCGCGCGGGAATGACGGTAATCATCGGGATTGCAGAAAGCCCGATCCTCGGCCCTTGCACCTCGTCACTCGATACTGAGTCTTACCGCGAAGCGGGTGAGAGCCCGAACGATGATCGCTCAAAGCGCAGTTGGTGGGCAACAGATAAACGAAGAAAGGAAATTGGCTCCCCGGGCCGGGCTCGAACCAGCGACCCAATGATTAACAGTCATTTGCTCTACCAACTGAGCTACCGGGGATTGGAGGCGTGTATGGTACTGATCCGCTTCCCCGGGGTCAACCGCCCGCAGGCCCCGGCCCACGGGGCTTCGCGGTACCCTCCGGCACCTCCCGGGTGCCTCCCGGGGGGGCATCCCCAGGGGGCCTCAGGAGGCCGCCGGACAGGCCAGCGGACCTCCGTCCGCGCGGCGATCACTGATCCGCGGGCGTCCGCTCCAGCTGACGATCACCGCCCGCACCAGTGTCGGCTCGCCGGGCACGCACAGGATGAAGGTGCCGTTCATTTTCGCCATGCCGTCGGGGCGGTAAATGAAGTAGCGGCGGCTGGGGAAACCCCGGAAGCGGATGCGCACGCGATCCCCGGTGGCGGGCTGGGCGTGGAGCAGGGGTTCCGCGTCCTCCCGCTGGCGGTTGTGGTTGCGATCCACGAAGACGATCCAGCCTGCCGACCAGTCGCCACGCCGGCTGCAGCGGCGCCCGTCCCGGCTCTGGCAGACCATGCCGCGGCTGCCTTCCTTGATGGCCGCCGAGCGCGCCAGCGACAGGCTGGCCGAGAGCGCGTTGACCCGGCTGGTGAGGGCGGAATGCCCCACCAGGCCGGTGTAGGCCGGCACGCCGAGGGCGAGCAGGGCGGCGCCGATGGCCAGCGCCAGCAGGATCTCGATAAGCGTGAGCCCCGCACGGCATTTCGGCCCCCGCAAGGGGCGGCTCGCGTGTGACCGGGCAAGGCAATGTGAAAAGCGTGGCCCGGCCATCCATTGGCCGGGCACGCAGCGATTGTTGACGTCCATGTCAACCCCCCACATCCTTGTGGTGTAAAGACTACGCGAGCAGGACGGCGCTGACTGTCGGTGAAAATCTGAAAATCGTGTAGGACGATTCCGACACGGGGACTAGCACTTTCGTATGCGTTCCAGGGCCGTGTCCAGATCCGCCTGGCTGGTGGCAAAGGACAGGCGCATGAAGCCGGGCCGGCCGAAGGCCGAGCCGGGTACCAGCGCCACGCCGGCCTTTTCGATGAAGTATTCCGCCAGCGCCACGTCGTCCTCGATCCCGTCCACGCGCGCGATGAAGCCACGGAAGTCCGGGAACAGGTAGAAGGTGCCGCTGGAGGGCAGGCAGGTGATTCCGTCGATGGCGTTCAGCGCCGCGTGCACGCGGTCGTGGCGCAGCCTGAACTGCTCGCGCATGTCGGCCACGCAGGCCTGGTCGCCGTTGAGGGCCGCCTCCGCCGCCGCCTGGGAGATGGAGGTCGGGTTGGAGGTGCTCTGGGACTGGATCTTCTTCATGGCCTGGATGAGTGGCGCCGGGCCGCCGGCATAGCCGATGCGCCAGCCGGTCATGGAATAGGCCTTGGAGACACCGTTGAGCACGATGGTGCGCGCCTCGAGTTCCGGGCAGACCATGAGGATGTTGGCGAAGGACTCCTCCGCCCACAGGATGTGCTCGTACATGTCGTCGCTGGCCACCAGCACCTCGGGGTGGCGCAGCAGGACCGCGGCGAGGGCCGCCAGCTCGGCGCGGCTGTAGGTCTGGCCGGTGGGATTGGAGGGGCTGTTGAGCACCAGCAGGCGGGTGCGCGGCGTGATGGCCGCCTCCAGCTGTTCCGGGGTGATGCGAAAGCCCTGTTCCGGGCCGGTGTCGATGATCACCGGCCGGCCGTCGGCGAGCAGCACCATGTCCGGGTAGGAGACCCAGTAGGGCGCCGGGATGATGACCTCGTCGCCCTCGTCCAGCAGGGCCTGGCAGAGGTTGTAGAAGCTCTGCTTGCCGCCGCAGGAGACCAGGATCTGCTCCGGCTGGTAGTCCAGGCCGTTGTCGCGCCGGAACTTGTCGATGATCGCCTGCTTGAGCGAGGCGGTACCGTCCACGGGGGTGTATTTGGTCATGCCGCGGGCGATGGCGTCCACGGCCGCCTGCTTGATGTGCTCGGGGGTGTCGAAATCCGGCTCGCCGGCCCCCAGGCCAATGATGTCCCGGCCCTCGGCGCGCAGGGCGTTGGCGCGGGCGGTGACAGCAAGGGTGGGGGAGGGCTTGATGCGCGCGACGCGCTGCGACAGCTTCATGGAAGGGTTTCCTCAGGGATCCTGCGGGGCTCTTTTTTCGACGGCGTGTAATATACTGGAAAACCACCCGGAACCGTTAGCGTATGACACGACAATTTGAACTACAGTCCGATTTCTCGCCCACCGGCGATCAACCCGCCGCCATCGAGGGCCTGGTGGAGGGCCTGTCCGCGGGCGAGGCCGCCCTGACCCTGCTCGGCGTGACGGGCTCCGGCAAGACCTTCACCATGGCCAACGTCATCGCGCGACTGCAGCGCCCGGCGCTCATCCTCGCGCCCAACAAGACCCTCGCCGCCCAGCTCTACGGCGAGATGCGCGAGTTCTTCCCGCGCAACGCGGTGGAATACTTCGTCTCCTATTACGATTATTACCAGCCCGAGGCCTACGTGCCGGCCACGGACACCTTCATCGAGAAGGACGCCTCCATCAACGAGCACATCGAGCAGATGCGCCTGTCGGCCACCAAGGCCATCCTCGAGCGCCGCGACAGCATCATCGTCGCCACGGTGTCGGCCATCTACGGCCTCGGCGATCCGCGCCAGTACCTGTCCATGGTGATGCACCTGGATCGCGGTGACCGCATCGACCAGCGCCAGATCCTGCGCCGCCTGGCCGAGCTGCAATACACCCGCAACGACGTGGAGCTGCACCGTGCCACCTACCGCGTGCGTGGCGAGGTCATCGATATCTTCCCCGCCGAGTCGGAGCGCGAGGCGGTGCGCGTGGAGCTGTTCGACGACGAGATCGAGTCCCTGAGCTACTTCGATCCCCTCACCGGCGAAGTGCTGCGCCGCGTGCCGCGCCTGACCATCTACCCCAAGACGCATTACGTCACCCAGCGCCAGACGGTGCTCGACGCCATCGAGGCCATCAAGGCCGAGTTGCGCGAACGCCTCACCGAGCTGCGCGACAACAACAAGCTGGTGGAGGCCCAGCGCCTGGAGCAGCGCACGCGCTTCGACATCGAGATGATGATGGAACTGGGCTACTGCTCGGGGATCGAGAACTACTCGCGCTACCTCTCCGGGCGCGCCGCCGGCGAGCCGCCGCCGACCCTGATGGACTACCTGCCGGACGACGCCCTGCTCATCATCGACGAGTCCCACGTCACCATCCCGCAGCTGGGCGGCATGTACCGCGGCGACCGCGCGCGCAAGGAAAACCTGGTGGAATACGGCTTCCGCCTGCCCTCGGCGCTGGACAACCGGCCGCTGCGCTTCGACGAGTTCGAGAAACTGGCGCCGCAGACCATCTTCGTCTCCGCCACCCCCGGCCCCTACGAGGCCGAGCACAGCGCGCGCGTGGTGGAGCAGGTGGTGCGCCCCACCGGGCTGGTGGACCCGGAAGTGGAGGTGCGCCCCGCCACCAGCCAGGTGGACGATCTGCTCTCCGAGATCCGCGCGCGCATCGCCCGCGGCGAGCGGGTGCTGGTGACCACGCTGACCAAGCGCATGGCCGAGGACCTCACCGAATACTACGCCGAGCACGACGTGCGCGTGCGCTACATGCACTCGGACATCGATACCGTGGAGCGGGTGGAGATCCTGCGCGACCTGCGCCTCGGCGAGTTCGACGTGCTGGTGGGGATCAACCTGCTGCGCGAGGGTCTGGATATCCCCGAGGTCTCGCTGGTGGCCATCCTCGATGCCGACAAGGAAGGCTTCCTGCGCTCGGAGCGTTCGCTCATCCAGACCATCGGCCGCGCCGCGCGCAACCTCCACGGCAAGGCCATTCTCTACGCCGACACCATCACCGGCTCCATGCGCCACGCCATGGACGAAACCGAGCGCCGTCGGCAGAAACAGGAGGCCTACAACCGCGAGCACGGCATCACCCCTCGGGGGGTGGAGAAGGCCGTGGCCGATATCATGGAGGGGGCCTACGGCCCCGCCGGGGCCCCCGAGCGCTTCCTGCAGGTGGCCGAGGAGACCATCGAGTACGCCGCCCTCGACGCCGGCACGCTGGAGAAGAAGATCGCCGAGCTGGAGGCGCGCATGTACCGCCACGCCCAGAACCTGGAGTTCGAGGAGGCCGCCCGCCTGCGGGACGAGATCCGCAAGATCGAGGAACTCAACCTCGGCCTCGTGCCCCGGGCTTCCAACCAGTAGGGTAGGGGGCGCGGGCTGGCCGCCGGCGATCCTGGATGACTGTTCAAAAAATGAACATATCTGGCCTCATCCGCCAATGGCGGATGCGTGAAGTGGCTTCAAGCACCGCCGCCAGGTCACTGAAAGTCCTCTCCATCCACCCAGGGCGACGCATTCCCCAGTTTTCCGCGGGGGATTTGCCAATCCCGGGTATTTTTGCTTTACTTTCAGGAATGTTCAGAAACTGAACGCTGGCTGCCAGAGGAGGGGCCCCGGCCCGCAGTGACACGACACAAGAACAGGCACGACAAGATCTGGTACCTGATCTACTCCAGGCCCGGTCAGGAGACCGTGGCCCGGCAACAGCTCGAACGCCAGGGCTATACCACCTATCTTCCCATGGTTCTCAACGCCCGGCGGCGCAACGGTCGGCGACGCTATGTGCGCGAGCCGCTCTTTCCCCGCTATCTCTTCATTCGTCTCGACCAGGTGACCGACAACTGGGCGCCCATTCGCTCCACCATCGGCGTCTCCACGCTGGTGCGCTTCGGCATGGAGCCGGCGCCGGTGAGCGACAGCCTCATCGCCGCCATTCGTGCGCGCGAAAACAGCGACGGTCTGCACGAGATCCGCAGTGAACTGAGCGAAGGCAGCACGGTGCGCGTCCTCGACGGCCCCATGATGGGCCTCGAAGGGATCTTCCTGTCGCGCTCGGGGGAACAGCGCGCCATGGTGCTGCTGGAACTGATGGGCAAACTGGCCCGTGTCCAGCTGGACGTGGATGCCATCGAGGCCATAAACGGGTAAGCGCGGTCATGAGCGTCAGGGACAACAAGGAAGAAAAACTGACCCTCGAAGTCCTCGACGCCGTCGGCCGCAAGAGCGACATCAGCCAGCGCCACCTGGCACAGGAACTGGGCGTGGCGCTGGGGCTGGCCAACTCCTACCTAAAGCGTTGTATCCGCAAGGGGCTGATCAAGATCAGCGATGCGCCGGCCAACCGTTACCTCTACTACCTGACCCCCAAGGGCTTCGCGGAAAAGAGCCGCCTCACCGCGCGCTATCTCCGCTACTCCTTTTCATTCTACCGCGAGGCGGGGGAATCCTGTCGCAAGGCCTATGCCCTGTGTGCCGAGCGCGGCTGGCAGCGTATCGTGCTGTGCGGTATTTCGGACCTGGCCGAGATCGCCCTCCTGCGCGCCTGGGAGGCGCCGGTAGAGATCGTCGCCATCTACGATCCGCACACCGAACATGACCGCTTCGTCAACCACGACGTGTGTCACGACCTGGTGGCGTTGCCGGACTACGACGGGATGCTGATCACCGATCTGAATGCACCCAGGGTCAGTTACGAATATCTTGCCAGCAAGACAGGCGCAGACAGGATCATCGTACCGGACGTGTTGCGTCTGGATACGAGCGACATAGCCGGTACCTGATCAACTCAGCTGGTACCGGCGAGCGAAGAAGCCATGCGGCGCACGAATGTGCACTGCAGGGCGGTAGCGTGTC
>JALTLF010000206.1 GCA_027005735.1 Chromatiales bacterium
TGTGCCGGGGCCTTTCCGCGCCAGCGGCACAGGGCCTCGACGACGGCTGTCGCCTCGGCGCTGCCGCAAAGCAGCGGCGGCCTGCGGCAACCCAGTTGCCGGGCGATGTCGGCCTGGCGTTCATTGATCAGCACCAGGGTGGTCTGTTGCAACCAGTGTTGTGCCAGAGGGCCGACCATGTCAAACAAATTGCGCAGGCCCTCGCCGCTGGTGACGACGATGGCGTCGAAGGCATGGCGCGCCCAGCGATGTTGCAGCGCGGCGAGATCGGCGTCGGGGCGCGTGCGGCGATAGACGTTGGCGTATTCCACTTCGGCGCCCCGTTGGCGCAGGACATCGGCGAGGTGTTCCCGTCCGCCGTCGCCGCGGAAGATGACGATGCGCCGTCCCGCCACTTCCTGGAGATCCGGGTGGGCCAGCAGGGCCTCGCTGTCGGCGCCGCGGGCGGGACAGATGTCGGGTTCCCGGCCGAGGTGCTGGCGCAGGGCGCGCGCGCTGCCGCGGCCCACGGTGGCGAGTTTCAGCCCCGGCGGCAGTGCGCCGCCCTCCCGGGCGAGGCGGTTGAGGGCCCGGTCCACGGCGTTGGGGCTGATGAAGATGGCGAGATGGAAGTCGTCGAGGCGCGCCAGCAGCCCCGCCAGCGGGCCGGGATCGGCGGGCTCGTCGATGGCCAGCACGGGGAAGTCGTAGACCTCGGCGCCGGCGGCGCGCAGGCGCTCACTGAGGGGCCCGGCCTGGTGGGCGGGGCGGGTGTTCATGATGTGCAGGCCCGCCAGCGGCCCGGACTCAGTCGCCGGCATCGGCGTAAAGCTCCTCGAGGATGCTCGCGGCGCCGCGCGCCAGCAGATCCTCGGCCAGCACGCGACCCAGTTCCTCGGCATCGTGCGGGGCGCCGGCAATGTCGCCGCGCACGATCTCGCTGCCGTCCACCCGTCCCACCAGTCCCTGGAGGAGCAGGACGTTCTTTTCCAGTTGCGCGAAACCGGCGATGGGCACCTGGCAGCCGCCCTCGAGGCGGTGGTTCATGGCGCGCTCGGCGCGCACGCGCACGGCGGTGTCGGCGTCGTCGAGGGGCGCGAGCAGGGCGTTGACGCGTGCATCGTCGGCACGGCACTCGATGCCCACCGCCCCCTGGCCAACCGCGGGCAGGGTGATCTCGGGGCCGAGGGACTCGCGGATGCGCGCCCCCATGTCCAGGCGCAGCAGGCCGGCGGCGGCGAGGATGATGGCGTCGTAGTCCCCGGCGTCGAGCTTCGCCAGGCGGGTGTTGACGTTGCCGCGCAGGTCCTGGATATCCAGGTCCGGGCGGCGGGCGCGCAACTGGCACTGGCGGCGCAGGCTGGAGGTGCCCACCCGCGCCCCCTCGGGCAGGGCATCGAGGGAGGCATGCCGGTTGGAGACGAAGGCGTCGCGCGGATCCTCGCGCGGGCAGATGGCGCTGATGTGCAGTCCGTGGGGCAGCACGGCGGGCACGTCCTTCATGGAGTGCACGGCGATGTCGGCGCGGTCGTCGAGCATGGCCTGTTCCAGTTCCTTGACGAACAGGCCCTTGCCGCCCACCTTTGCCAGCGGGGTGTCGAGGATGCGGTCGCCCTGGGTGCGCATTTCGACGATTTCCACGGCCAGATCCGCGTGGGCCGCCAGCAGGCGGTCGCGGACATAGTGGGCCTGCCACAGGGCCAGCGGGCTCTTGCGGGTTGCGATGCGTAACGTGTTGTTTTTCATGAAAGTTATTGTGTCCTGCCGGTCCCTGGCCGCGACCGGGCCGGCGCCGCGGGCCACTGGCCACGGGGCCGGGGGGAGGTTTGTCAGGGAAATGCGTTGAACTAATGGGTGTCTCGGGCGTCTGGTTCCTTATAATACAACAACTTTTCGGGTGTGAAGAGAGGGGTTCCATGTACCGCAAACTGATCATTGCCGCCCTGCTGGCGCCGTGGGTCATGGCCGTATGGGCCATGGATCATGATGACTACGACGTGGATGCCGAGGATGCGGCGCCGCAGGTGGAGGTGCTCGTCAGCCGCGACCTGGCGGCGGACGCGCGGCTCGCCACCGAACGCGGCGTGCCCCTGCTGGTGATGTTCGCCCAGGAGGGTTGCGCCTACTGCGAACTGGTGGAGAGCGAGTTCCTGCGCCCCATGATCCTCAGCGGTGACTACGAGGATCGCGTGGTGATCCGCAAGCTCATGCTCGACAGCTTCGACAGCATCCGTGACTTCGACGGGAGCAGCGTGGAGGTGGAAACCCTCGCCACCCGCTTCAATGCCCCGCTGACGCCGACGCTGGTGTTCCTCAGCCCCCAGGGCCGTGAACTCGCGCCGCGTCTCATCGGCATCAGCACGGTGGACTTCTATGGTGGTGATCTGGAGGCGCGCATCGACACCGCTCTTGCCACCCTGCGCCGGCCGCAAATGGCGGTGCAATAGGACCGGCTTTCACCCCGCCGGCCCGGCGCCGGCGACTCGTGCTTAGCGCAACTGCCGGCGAATGTCGGGCAGGTGGCGGCGGCTGATCTCCAGGCGCCGGGCGCAGTCACGCAGGATGATGCGGCAGCGCCCGCCGCGATCCTTTTCCAGCCCCATGATGCGCGCCCGCGCCACCAGCGCGTTGCGGTGGATGCGCACGAAGCGATCACCGAATTCCTTTTCCAGGCTCTTGAGTGATTCGTCGATGAGCACCTCGCCGTCGAGGTAGCCCACGGTGACGTATTTCTGATCGGCGTGGAAGAAGCAGATGTCCTCCACCGGCACCAGGCGCAGGCCGCCCTTGACCCGCGCGCTGATGTGGCTGCGCGCCTCGGTCTGCGCGGCCGCACTGCCCCGCGCCCCGGCCTCCTGCAGGGCGGCCAGTTGCGCGCGCGTGAGGCGGTGGCAGCTTTCCAGGGCACGGGCGAGGCGTTCCTGGCGAATGGGCTTGAGCAGGTAGTCCAGCGCGCAGGTCTCGAAGGCGGCCAGCGCGTAGTCGTCGTAGGCGGTGGTGAAGATCACCGCCGGCGGCGTCTCCAGCGTGCTCAGGTGGCGTGCCGCCTCGATGCCGTCCATGCCGGGCATGCGAATGTCCAGCAGCACCACGTCGGGTTCCAGCGCCTGCACCTGCTCCAGGGCCTGGATGCCGTTGCCGGCCTCACCCGCCACCTCGCAGCCGGGCAGTTCCCGCACCAGCGCCGCGAGGCGGCTGCGCGCCAGCGGCTCGTCGTCGACGATGAGGATCTTCATGTCGGCGTTTCCTCCGGTGGCGTCGCGGGCAGGACGAGGGTCACGACGAAACAGCCGTCCTCCTCCTCCATGCGCAGCTGCGCCGCCTCGCCGAAGTGCACCGCGAGGCGTTCGCGAATGTTGGCCAGTGCCAGCTGGTTGCCCTGGCGGCGCGCGCCGTCGCCGGTTCCATCGCCGGCGAGGGGATTGCGTACCGTGAGCACCACCTGTCGGTCGTCGGCCGCGGCGCGGACGACCAGCCTGCCGCCCTCGGTGCGCGGTTCGATGCCGTGGTAGATGGCGTTCTCGATGAGCGGTTGCAGGCACAGGGGCGGGATGCGGGCGCTGTCCGGCAGGGGCGCGAGCGACCAGTCCACCTGCAGGCGCTCGCCGAGGCGCAGGGCCTCGATGTCGAGGTAGCGGCGGCACAGGGCCAGTTCCTCGCTCACCGGGATGAGCTTGCGCTCGTCGCCCAGCGCGGCGCGGAACAGATCGGCGAGATCCTCCACCGTGCGCTCCGCGGTGTCCGGCGCGGTGCGCACGAGGCTGGCGATGGTATTCATGCTGTTGAAAAGGAAATGGGGCCGGATGCGCGCCTGCAGGGCCTGCATGCGCGACTCAGACTCGGCGCGCAGGTTGCGTTTCCACTGTTGCTGGACGTAGAAGTAACGCAGTACCAGCCCGCTGACGATGGTGGCCACCAGCAGGTTGCGGGCGAGGAAATCGTAGTGCCAGGCATGGGGATGGTGGAACACCACCCGGTAATAGAGCCACCAGGTCAGCTCTGAAAACAGCGCCGTGGTGCCGAGGATGATGGCGAAGGCGACGAGGGTCACCCCCGGGGCGCGCAGACGGCACAGGTGGCGACGCGCGAGGCACAGCAGGGAGGAGCTGAACAGGGTGATCCATTGCACGAACAGGGAGATCAGGCCGAGGCGCGTCCAGCGATCCACCTCGCTGCCCGCCGGCGTGCCCAGCGCCAGCACGAAGACGAAGAGTTCGGCCACCACCACCAGCGTCAGCACGGTACGCACACCGCACAGATCGGGCAGGTACATGTGCTCGCACTGCTTCTCCGGCTGCTTCATCCGTGGGCCTTCACTCTTGCGGGGATGGTCCTGCGATATTACACCGCGCAGGGGCCTTTTGCCTGCAAAATCATACGGCTGGAAGCCAAAAACGGGTATACTCTCAGGCCGGTTGCAGGCCGGTCCCGTTACCTCCACATCAGCAGCGACGACACGCACATGAGCGACGATCAGTACAAACCGTGGGCAGGGCGTTTCAGCGAGCCCACCGACGCCTTCGTCGAGGCCTTTACCGCATCGGTGGGTTTCGACCAGCGCATGTACCGCCACGACATTACCGGCTCCATTGCCCACGCGCGCATGCTGGCCCACGTCGGCGTACTCACCGAGGAGGAATGCCGGCGCATCGTCGAGGGCCTGCAGGACATCCTCATCGACATCGAGCGCGGCGACTTCGCCTGGTCGGTGTCGCTGGAAGACGTGCACATGAACATCGAGGCGCGCCTTACCGACCACATCGGCGAGGTGGGCAAGAAGCTGCATACCGGGCGTTCGCGCAACGACCAGGTGGCCACCGACATGCGCCTCTACCTGCGTGAGGAGATCGACACCCTGCTTGGCGAGCTCCGGCGCCTGGCGCTGGCGCTGGTGGATCTCGCCGAGGCCCATGCCGACACCATCATGCCGGGCTTTACCCACCTGCAGACGGCACAGCCCATCACCTTTGGTCATCACATGCTGGCCTGGGTGGCGATGCTGCGCCGCGACATGGCGCGCCTGCGCGACTGCCGTGCGCGCGTCAACGTCATGCCGCTGGGCGCCGCCGCGCTGGCCGGCACCTCCTATCCCATCGACCGGGAGTTCACTGCCCGGGAGCTGGGTTTCGACGCGGTGGCGGAGAACTCCCTGGACGCGGTCTCGGATCGCGACTTCATCATCGAGTTTCTCGGTGCCGGCGCCATGATCATGATGCACCTGTCGCGCTTCTCCGAGGAACTGGTGATGTGGAGTTCGGCGCAGTTCGGCTTCATCGAGCTGGGTGACAGCTTCTGCACCGGCTCGTCCATCATGCCGCAGAAGAAGAATCCCGACGTGCCCGAGCTGGTGCGCGGCAAGAGCGCGCGCGTCTATGGTCACCTGATGGCCCTGTTGACGCTGATGAAGTCACAGCCGCTGGCCTACAACAAGGACAACCAGGAAGACAAGGAACCGCTGTTCGACAGCATCGATACCCTGCGCGGCGCGCTGCGCGTGTATGCCGACATGGTGCCGCACATCCATGTCAAGGCCGAGGCCATGCGCGAGGCGGCGCTCAAGGGTTATGCCACCGCCACCGATCTCGCCGACTACCTGGTGGGCAGGGGCGTGCCCTTTCGCGATGCCCACGAAGTCGTCGGCAAGGCGGTGCGCTACGGTATCGAGCAGGGCCGCGACCTCGCCGAGCTGAAACTGTCTGAACTGCAACAGTTCAGCGATGCCATCGGCGAGGACGTCTTCGATGTGCTGACGCTGGAGGGTTCGGTGGCGGCGCGCGATCACGTCGGTGGCACGGCGCCGCGGCAGGTGCGCGCGGCCATCGCCCGCCTGCGCGAGGAACTCGCCTGAATACACGTTCCGAATTCCACTGCGTTTACAGCTAAACGAGGTAATCCCGTTACTTTCAGGTGATGGGGGATCAGGGAGACGTAGCTGGAACTGCGGGGAAATTGCCTCAGGCGGCGTCGCTGCGGGCCGCGAGGGACTCGCGCGCGCGTTCCATGAGCAGGGCGACGTCGTCCCCCTTGCGCCACTGGGCAGAACCAAAGGCCACTTTCATGGGCGGCAGCTCGCCGCCCTGCTCCAGGCTGCGATCCAGGTTCTCGAGGCGGGACTCGATCTTGCCGACGAGTTGGTCGGTGACCTCGATGGCGGTCTCGGGCAGGATCATGAGGATGTGGTCCTCGTCGAGACGGCCGATGGAGTCGGCCCAGCGCATCTGGTCGTTGAGCATCTGCGCGATGGACAGCAGCATGCGATTGACGGCGGCCTCGCCGTATTCCGCGGCCAGTTGGGCGCGGTTGCGCAGGTGCATGAGAATGATGCACAGGGGGTTGTTGTAGCGCCGGCTGCGCGAGACCTCGGGCTCCAGTTTCTGAAACAGGGCGCGGCGGTTGGGCAGGCCGGTGACCTCGTCGATGGCCATGAGCTCACGCAGCTGTTCGCGCAGTTCCTCCCGTTCCAGCGCCAGGTCCTGCAGCAGGCTGACGTTCATGTAGTAATAAAGGTATCCCGAGTTGTCGTGCAGGGCCTGGCGGTTGCGCATCAGCCAGTAGCCGGGGCCGCCCTCGCCATCGGGCAGGAAGATGGTGTCGGGGGTCTCGAACAGGCGGCGCAGCTCCTCGTCGATGTCCTCGGCGTTGTGGCCGACCAGCTCATCGATGCCGCGACCGGTGTAGCCGGCGAGGGTCTCGTTGGCCCACACGATGGTGCCGTTGGCGTCCAGTTGCAGGATGCCGAGCGGGGCGCTGCTCAGGACCTTGTCCAGTTGCGGGATCATGGGTGTGGTGGCCATCGGGTTCCCCCTTTTCTTGTATGGTCATTGCCGGATGTCGGGTTCCTCTCGCCCTATCGGCAGGGCCGGCGCCGGGCTTGAGGGCGCCTGCCGTCCAGTTTAGGCCGGGCGCGGGCAAATGTGCAGCCCGTCACGCCCGTGGAGAAACCGCGCCGGCGGCCGATAAGACGGGCATGGGCAAGCGCACGCAGCCACGGGTTCGCAATGAAGGGCCGGATTTTCGGGTTATAAAACAGCGGTTTATCGATCTCAACCGCCAGCGCCTGCGGCGCATCGAGGCCGATCTGCGCCCTCGCCAGCAGGCCGTCTTCCGCCTCCTGCCCCTCCTGCTGCACGTCAACCATCCGCGGCTGCCGGGCTATGTCTCCCAGGAGACCCCCACCGGCGTGCCCGACTACAGCCCCGACGCCGCCACCCTCAAGGCGGCGAAGCGCGTGGCGCGCAGCTTCGCCTACAAAAAGCGCGCCTATCGCAAGTTCGATATCCAGGCGATCTTCCTCATGGGCTCCACCGGCACCATCGCCTATTCCGAGCACAGCGACTTCGATATCTGGGTGTGCCACGACCCGGCGCTGGAGGCCGCCCAGGTGCAGGAACTGGAACAGAAGGTGAGTGGCATCGAGGCCTGGGCGGCGGAGATGGGCGTGGAGGCCAACCTGTTCGTCATCGATCCGGCGCGTTTTCGCCGCGGCGAACACGCCCGTCTGAGCCGCGAGAGCAGCGGCAGCGCCCTGCACTTCCTCCTGCTCGACGAGTTCTACCGTACCAGTGTCCTGCTGGCGGGGCGTTTCCCGGTGTGGTGGCTGGTGCCGCCGGAAAGGGAAGCCGACTACGAGGCCTACACCGAGGATCTGCGCCGCAAACGCTTCGTCTACAGCCGCGATCACGTGGACCTCGGCGGCCTGGCGACGGTACCGGCCGAGGAGTTCTACGGCGCCACCCTGTGGCTGCTCTACAAGGGCATCGACTCGCCGTACAAATCGGTGCTGAAGATCCTCCTCATGGAGGTCTATGCCGCCGAGTATCCCCGCCTCAAGCTGCTGGCCAACGAGTTCAAGCAACGCGTCTACGAGGACGACTGCGACATCGACGAGGTGGATCCCTACCTGATGATGTTGCGGCGCGTGGAGGCCTACCTCGAGGCACGCGGCGAGGACGAGCGCCTCGATCTGGTGCGACGCTGTTTCTATCTCAAGGTCGGCGTGCCCCTCGGCGACGAGCGGACCCACGGCGAGCCCTGGCGGCGGGAACTGCTGGGCAGGCTGTGCGCCGCCTGGCGCTGGCATCCCTCGCGCCTGCAACTGCTGGACTCGCGCGGCGAATGGAAGCTGCGCCGTGTGCGCGCCGAGCGCCAGGAACTCATCGCCGAGCTGACGCGCAGCTACCGTTTCCTGTCGGACTTCGCCCGTAATCATGCCGGCGCGCTGGCCCTGATCAAGCCCAGCGATCTCAACGTCCTCGGGCGCAAGCTGTATGCGACCTTCGAACGCAAGGCGGGCAAGATCGAGATCCTCTACAAGGGGATCACCGATGACCTCTACGAGGAGCGCATCAGCATCCACCGCCTGCAGGACGAGTCGGGCCGGGAGGTGTGGGCGGCCTGCGCCGGGCTGGTCAAGGAGGACGAGATGGCCACCGCCGATGTCCTGCGCCGCGCGCACAGCGTGGTGGAACTCCTCGCCTGGTGTTACTTCAATCGTATCCTCGGCCCGACGACGATGGTCGCCCTCTATGCCGAGGGCAGCGATCTGGATGAGCGGGAACTGCGCTCGGTGGTGGAACAGTTCGTGCGCTTCTTCCCCGGCGCGCGCCACTACGATGCGCAAACCGAGGACTTCCGGCAACCGGTGCGCATCGCGCGCGTCACTACCTTTGTCAACGTGGGCCTCGATCCCTTCGCCAACTACTCGCGCAAGGGGCAGCACATGACCAGCAACCGCACCGATGCCCTCAAGTACGGCGGCCTGCTGGAGAATCTCGCCCTGAGCATCGACCAGGTGATCCAGAGCACCTGGCAGGAAACCCTGACCTTCCGCTATCTCGGCATCCGTGGCCTCATGGAATGCCTGCGGGAGTACATCAGCTGGGCGCCGCCCTCGCAGGGACGTCCGCCCCCCGCCATCAACGCGGTGAGTTTTTCCTCGCTGCGCAGCAATGCCATCGCGCGACGCGTGGAGGCGGTCTTCAGCGATGTCACCGAGGTACTCTACGACGTCAGCCGGCCGCGCAACACGGTGTACGTCATCGCCGCGGAGCGCAGCTTCTACAGCCTGTGGATCGAGCGCGATGCCCTGCACTACCGGACCATCGAGGGCATCGAGGCCCTGCATGCCTACCTGTCCCAATACCGCGCCGAGTATTTCACCGCCGTGTTTGACCGTGACTGCTGTGCCGGCGAGGTCCTGCCGGTGGTCTACCGGCACAACCGGCCCGGGCGGGTGCAGTACTTCTACCGCGTGGGCCGGGGCGCGGTGGAGATCTTCATCCTCGACGAGCGTGGCTCCCTGTTTCAGCAGTCGGTGCATACCGAGGACTACATCTGCCTGGCCAGCCATTTCCAGCAGTTCCTCGAGGCGGTGGACAAGCGCATGGCCTACCTGCATACCGCCGAGAGGCGGCGGGGCGAGAGCGAGCGCCTGGAGATCCTGCGCCTGGAGAAGAACTGGGAGGGTGAATGGTTCGCCGAGCTCAATGCGCCGGTGGCGCGCAAGGGGAACACATCGGCGGTGGGGTTGCAGGCCATCGTGGACATCATCGACGAGCAGCCCATTTATACCATCTATTTCGGCAGCGAGGAGTTTTCCACCCTCAACCACGGCGAGGACTTCTATGGTGCGGTGGTGCGTGCCATCCTCGCCGCGCGTGGCAGCAGCGAGCCTTACCCCATCTACATCGCCGATCTCGATCTCTCTCCGGGGATCATCAAGCGCAGCGGTGCCAGTGCGCAGACCATTCACTTCCTCAACTACAAGAATGAGATAGAATCGGGTCTCAACCGGGCGCTGGCCGAACTGCGCGGCAGCTGACACATCCCCCACTTTCCTGACGGAGGCCCCGCGTGAAACCCTTCGCCGAGTCGTGCGAACAGAACAAGCACGCCATCCTGAGCGTATTGCAGGACTACCTGCCCGGGCGCCGGCGGCTGCTGGAGATCGGCTCCGGCACGGGACAGCACGCGGTATTCTTCGCCGCCCGCTTCCCACATCTCCACTGGCAGACCAGCGATCGGGTGGAGAACCACGCCGGCATCCGCGCCTGGCTCGAGGAGGCCGCCCTGCCCAACCTCGCTCTGCCGCTGGCGCTGGACGTGACCGATACCCCCTGGCCGCCCCTGTCGGTGGATGCGGTGTTCAGCGCCAACACCGCCCACATTATGCCATGGGAGGCAGTGGCGGCCATGTTCGCGGGCGTGGGCCGGGTGCTGGAGGACGGCGGCGTGTTCTGTCTCTACGGGCCGTTCAACTACCAGGGCGACTACAGTGCCGAGAGTAACCGGCGTTTCGATGCCTGGCTCAGGCAACAGGATCCACGCCAGGGGGTGCGCGATTTCGAGGCCCTCGATGCACTGGCGCAACAGGCCGGCATGCGGCTATTGCGGGATCACCCCATGCCGGCGGACAACCGCACGCTGGTATGGAGGAAGGGCTGAAGGCGCGGCTCAGTCGCCCAGCGTCGCGCCCAGCCAGCGGCTGATGTCGTCGATCTCGGCGGGGATGACGGCGTGGTCCATGGGGTATTCGTGCCAGTCCACCGCGTAACCGAGCTTGCGCAGCAGGGCGCAAGCGGCGCGGCCGGTGGCAAGGGGCACGACATTGTCGTGGCTGCCATGGGCCATGAAGATGGGTACCTCCCGGTTGGCCGCGCTGCGTTGTGCGGCGAGGTCGTCGCGCAGGGGCAGATAGGTGGACAGGGCGAGGATGCCGGCGAGGCGCTCGGCGTGGCGCAGACCGGCGTGCAGGGCGATGGCGCCGCCCTGTGAGAAACCGGCGAGCACGATCTGCCCGGCGGGAATGCCGCGCGCCTTCTCCGCGTCGATGAGCGCCTCGATGGTGCGTGCCGAATCGTGGATCCCCGCGGCGTCTTCCTCGCTGTCGATCTGCAGGCTGCGGATGTCGTACCAGGCGCGCATGGCCATGCCGTTGTTGATGGTCACCGGCCGTACCGGCGCATGGGGAAAGACGAAGCGCGCGTGGGCCTTTTGCGGGAAGTACAGCTCCTCGACGATGGGTTCGAAGTCGTGGCCGTCGGCGCCGAGGCCGTGCAGCCAGATCACGCTGTGGCGTGGCGCTTCGCTATCCAGGATGACGCATTCAGGCAGGCCGGCCACCATTCCTCTCCTTCCGTTCGCCCGGCGGGGACATGCGCAGAGTGTATCAGGGGCGTGGACAAAAAAAAGGCCGGTCCGGGACCGGCCTTCCTGTCATCGCGGGGTGAATCACTTCACCTTGGCGGTGATGGAATCACTCTTGCCCTTGTTATCGACCCAGGAGAGCTCGATGGTATCGCCGGCCTTGCCGCCGTCGATCTGGAAGGACAGGTAGGGATTCTTGGAAACCGCGGGACCCCACT
>JALTLF010000207.1 GCA_027005735.1 Chromatiales bacterium
ATAAATGCCTTTATCTCTTTCATGTCTTTTTCTCCTTGCGGGTTTCCATCCACTCATAGATCACCGGTAACAGCACCAGTGTCAACAGGGTCGAGGTGATCAGCCCGCCTACCACCACCGAAGCCAGAGGCCGCTGGGTCTCTGCGCCGACACCGGAAGACAGCAACATGGGGATCAGACCCAGGATAGCCACGCTGGCGGTCATGAGCACCGGCCGTAGTCGCAACTCGGCGCCGCGCCGCACCGCATCGCTGACACTCATGCCCTTCTCGCGCAACTCGTTGATGAAACTAACCAACACAATACCATTCAGCATGGCCACGCCAAATACGGCGATGAAGCCAATGGCCGAAGGCACCGACAGGTACTGGCCGGTGATCCACAGCGCCACCAGGCCGCCAATGGTGGCAAACGGTACGTTGGCGATGATCAGGGTCGCATACCGCACAGAGTTGAAGGCCGTGTAGAGCAGGACGAAAATGAAAAAGATCGTCAACGGCACGATTATCGACAGGCGCTTAAGGGCACGCTGCTGATTCTCAAATGCGCCACCCCATTCTATCCAGTAGCCGGGTGGCAGATTCACTTTTGCGGCAATGGCCGCATTGGCCTCCTGCACGAAACCGTCCACGTCACGCCCCCGCACATCCATCTGGATCACGGCGTAGCGCTGCAACTGCTCACGGCGTACGAAGGAATAACCTTCTGCCGTGCTTACCGTTGCAACCCGTGACAGCGGTACGATGGCGCCACTGGCCGTGCGAAGGGGAATGCTGCGGATCGCCTCGACAGAAGCCCGCGAGGCATCATCGATACGCGCGGTTATATCGAAACGCCGCACACCCTGAATCAGGGTCGAGACCGGCTCGTTGCCGATCCCCGTGCGCACCAGGGTCAGCACATCGTCGGCGTTGAGACCGTAACGCGCCAACGCCTCGCGATCCACCTGAATACGGATTTGCGGCTTGCCGATGTTGGCCTCCAGAGAGAGATCCGCCACCCCGGGCACGCCGGAAATGGCGTTCTTGATCTCCGCACTGAGCCGATCGAGTTCTGCCAGATCTTCTCCATAGAGCTTGGCCGCCAGGGTTGCGCGCACGCCGGAGATCAGCTCTTCGACGCGCATCTGGATAGGCTGGGTAAAGGCCACCACCGCGGTGGGCACGGTCTCCTCCAGCTTTTCACGCATGGCGTCGGCCAGTTCCTCGATGGGGCGCGTCCATTGCTCCTTCGGCGTTAATCCCGTATAGATCTCCATGTAGTTGACGTCGGCGGTTTCACCCTTCTCCGCGCGACCAATCATGGCAATAGTAGTGGTCACTTCCGGGAACTCCGCCAACGCATCTTCGATCCGCTTCGAGATCTCTATGGACTCCTGCAGCGAGGTGGAAGGTATGGAGGTCACGCGCCACATGATGGAGCCTTCCTGGAGCTGAGGCATGAATTCCTTGCCCAGGAAGGGAAACAGCGCCAGGCTGCCAACAAGTAACGCCACTGCGGAGACCACCACCTTGCGCTTGTTGGCCAGCGACCAGGCCAGGGCCGGCAGATAGGCATTCTTTATCCAGCGTACCAGCATGGTATCGCGCTCTTCCTTTGGCTTCAGAATGATCGCCGCCAGCACCGGGATGATGGTCAGGGTCAGCAGCAGAGAGCCCGCCATGGCGAAGCTGATGTTGAAGGCCATGGGTTTGAAGAGCTTCCCCTCCAGTCCCTCCAGGCTGAACAGCGGCAGGAACACCACGATGATGATCAGGATGGCGAAGGCGATGGGATTGGCCACCTCCCGCGCCGCGGCCAGCACTGCGGCGGTGCGATTCACGCTGCCACCCTCCTCGCGCCGTTCCGCCATGATACGAAAGGCATTCTCGGTCATGACCACCGCGCCGTCCACCATCATGCCGATGCCGATGGCAAGGCCCGCCAGCGACATGAGGTTGGCCGAAAGTCCCGCTTCCTCCATGAAGATGAAGGCGATGAGCATGGCCAGCGGCAGCGCGGCGATGACCACGATGGCGGAGCGAAACTCACCGAGGAACAGGAACAGCACGATGGCCACCAGGATGGAACCCTCGATGAGGGCGTTGGTGGCCGTGCGCACCGCCTGGTCCACCAGTTCGGTGCGTTCATAGACGGGCTCGACCCTGACGCCGTCCGGCAGGGCCGACTCGGCGATGGCCATGCGTTCCTTGACGGCCTTGACCACGTCAGCGGCATTGGTACCGATGCGCGACAGGGCCATGCCCAGTACCACTTCCTTGCCGTCGCGCGTCACAGCACCAAAGCGCAGACCCGGCGCCTGCCTGATGTCCGCCACGTCGCGCAGATAGACCGCCGTGCCATCCACCACCTTGAGGACGATATTACCGAGATCACGCTCGTTCTTGACCAGGCCAAGACCACGCACCAGGTACTGTTCCGGACCCAGATCCACGTACTGCCCGCCCACCTGCCGGTTGTTTGCCTCGATGGCTTCCATCACTGTGGCATAGTCCAGGCCATATTTGATCAGCCGCAGCGGATCGATGATGACCTGGTACTGACGTTCCTGCCCGCCCCAGGAAAGGACGTCGTCCACCCCGGGAGCCGTGCGCAGGATCAGGCGCACGCTCCAGTCCTGCAGGGTACGCAGATCCATGTCCGTGATATTGGCGTTGAGTTGTTCGTCGGCGCGCTCCACGGTGTACCAGAACACCTGTCCCAGCCCCGAGGAATTGGGACCCATCTCCGGCGTGCCATAGCCTTCGGGGATGCGCTTGGCCACATCCTGCAGGCGTTCCATCACCAGGCGGCGGACGAAATAGATGTCCATGTCGTCTTCGAAATAGACCGCCACGTAAGACAGCCCGAAGAGGCTCACCGAGCGGATCTCCTTGACGCCGAGAAGCCCGGCCATGCCCGACTCCACCGGGAAGGTCAGCAACTGTTCCACGTCCTCGGCCGCCAGGCCCGGAGACTCGGTATAGATGTTGACCTGCACCGGCGTGACATCGGGGAAGGCGTCGATGGGCACGATGGTCACCGCGCGCCAGCCCAGAAAGCCCACCACCAGAAAGGCGATGATGACGAGAAACTTGTAGCGCAGGGAGACTTCAACCAGTTTGTTCAGCATCGTTTCATCTCCTTAGTGCGCGTGGCCTTCGCCCATCTGTGACTTGAGCATCAACGACTTGAGCATGAAGGCGCCCTCGACGGCGATCTCGTCACCGACGGCAAGACCCGCCTTCACCTCGACAAAGTCGCCATGGCGCGGGCCCACTTCGATCACCTCGGGATGAAATTTTCCATCCTCCACCTTGAACACCGTTGGCTTGCCCTCCAGCTGCAGCACCGCAGTAGCCGGCACGGCAAGTACCTCCTCGCGACTGCCCACGGCGATCTCGGCCTGGGCGAACATGCCCGGCTTGAGCAGACCCTCCGGGTTCTGCACCATTGCACGTGCCGCCACCGTTCGCGTGGTCTCATCCACCGCCGCGCCCAGCGACAACAGCTTGCCTGCAAAACGCCGTTTCGGATAGGCCTGGGTCACGAGTACCACCGACGCGCCTGGCGTGACCTGTGACAACTGTGTCTCGTTGAGGGAGAGATCCGCCCAGACGCTGCTGAGATCGGCGACCACGAACAGGGGCTGGCCCACCTGTACCGTGTCACCCACGGAAACATTGTGGGACACCACTACACCGTCGATGGGACTGTGCACATGCAGGTTGGGGATGGTTTTGCCGGTCTTTTTCAGTTTCCGGATCTCCGCGTTCGTCAGGCCCAGGATACGCAGACGCTGTGCCGCGTCCTTGAGCAGGCGCGTCGCATCGCCGGAAGGATCCGTTTCCACGCGTCTGGCAATGAGCAGGTATTCCTGTTGCGCGCTGAGAAACTGGGGACTGTAGATCTCCGCCAGCAACATGTCGCGTTTCACCGGCTGGTTGGCAAACACTGCAATGCGCTCGATCCAGCCCTCGGTCCGTGTCGTCACCACGGCTCGTTGGCGCTCGTTGAAACGCACCTCGGCGGGTACGCGCAGGGTATCGGACAGCTGGCGCATCTCGACCCTGGCGGTCACCACGCCCCGCTCGCGCAGGCTGGCCACGTCGAGGCCGGCACCCTCCCCGCCATGCTCGTCGCCATGACCATCCGCATCTTCATTGCCATGTTCCTCGCCGTGTGCTTCACCCGCTTCCCCGGCGTGATCATCGTGGTCCGCCATGCCGGCGGCCCCATTACCGGCCGGGGTGGACGTTTCCTGGCCACAGCCGGCCAGCGCCAGCGAGAGAAGCAGTAGCAATGCCGCGGCAAGCGGGCGGGAAAAAATCTTGTTCAGTTTCACAGTTCAACCTCCCACAGGTCCTCGCCCAGCGTTTCCAGGTCGGCGATGGCCGCGCGATAGCGCACCAGCACCTCCAGGTAACCGCGGCGGGCCTCGGTATAAGTAGCAAAGACATCCAGCAAGTTGAGCGCATCGATGCGGCGCACGCGATAGGCCTGCTGTGCGGCCTTGAGTTGATCGTCGGCATCGGGAAGGATCGAATCCCGGTACTG
The DNA here is from genome assembly GCA_027005735.1 of Chromatiales bacterium. GTDB lineage: Bacteria > Pseudomonadota > Gammaproteobacteria > CAMYNG01 > CAMYNG01 > HyVt-448. The sequence continues at coordinate 4,537 of JALTLF010000207.1, forward strand.
GCGCAGTTGCGCATCGAGGGCCCGCGCCTCGTCGAGACGCTGCCGATACGTGGCGTCGATCTCCAGGCGCTTGGCCCGCGCCTGGTCCGAGATGGCGTAGTAACGCGCCAGGGCCTCGGCCTCGAGACCATCCTGGCGATCGCTGCCGGGCAGCGGCAGGCTCACGCTCACCCCGCCGGCCCAGCTATCGATGGTGTTGCCGTTGTCGAGGACACGCTGGCGACCGATGCCCACGGTCAGCTCCGGCCCGCGTCCGGCGCGCACCGCCTGGTGTTCGTAGTCCGCCTGCTGGACCAGGCCCTGCAGGAGTCGCACACTCGGACTGCGTTCCGCCAATTGGGCGAGCCAGTCCCGGCCGTCCAGGCCCGCCGCGTCATCGTCCAGCCCGTCACGCAGATCCAGTTGCAGGCGTTCCCGCCCCAGCAGGCGCGCCAGTTCCCGCTCGGCGCGAGCCAGGCGCGTGCTGGCATCGCGAAGTTCATTTTGCAACTGGCTCTGGCGCAGGCGGGTACGCATGACGTCCACGTACTGCCCGGCCCCGGCCTTGAAGCGTGTACGGCTGATTTCCACCGCTTCCTCGGTAAGGCGCAGCACGCGCCCCAGCAGGCGCCTGACCTCCCGGGCCAGCAGGACTTCGTCATAGGCCTTGCGCACCTGCGCGGTCAGGCGCATGCGGCCTCGCTCCACCAGTGCCTGCGCGGCGGCGATGCCAAAGTCGGCGGCCTGCTTGCGCGCGCTGCGCACGCTGAACCACTCGAAACTCTGCTCGATACCGAACACCTGGCTGCCGATGTCACTGGCCGAGAGGCTGTCGGCCTCCTCGAATTCCCAGTAAATCGTCGGTGCGGCGAAACCGTCGGCCTGCAGGCGAATGCCCTCGGCGGCCTCGAGTCGGCGGCCCAGGGCGCGCAGCCCGGGGTTTTGCGCCAGCGCCTGTTCCACCGCCTGGGCACGGGTGAGCGCGGCGGGCGTCCCGCCCGGCGCCGGTGGCGGCGGCGCGGCCACCGCCATCGTGGCGGCCAATACGCCCAGCAGGGCGACCGGCCAGCAATACAACAATCGCATAGTCTTACCTTGATAAATGTCGTTTGAAACGGAACATCACATGCCACCGAGGCCATCTGTCAGGCCGGGCACGGACAGACATCAGGAGCCCGCAAACGGGTCCGGAAGAGTGATCAGCCCCGGGGAGGCTCCGTGGGAGGCGCCGTGGTACGCGACAGGCAGGCCGAGGCCTCGAAGTGAATGCGTTGGCGCGACGCACCGGCGAAAATGGCGGGCGATTCGCCCAGGACACCCTGGAAGTGGGCCGAGCCGTGGCAACAGTGGTCGCAGTGGCTGATGTCGGCCTTGTCAGGGAGATCACCGAGGCTCAGTGATGGCGACTCATGGTCGACGAAGTCACTGCTGTGCACATCCACTGCCCAGGCGACGTTGCCAAGGAGCAGGGAAAGGACGGCCAGGAGGGCGATAGCGCGTTGCATGGGGCGGATAGTGCATGAGCCATGGCGCATGGTCAATAGTCCTTCCCACAGGGAGATCGCCCACCTATTACCATGTAGAAAGAATGGTTTCTCGGCAATGCCGCGCCGGCCCCGAATCACAGGACTCGCGGAGGGCTGCCGCCGGCCACCGGGATGCCCACGGCACATTTTCAGCCGCCACGGGTGGAAATTTTCCCCCTCACCCCCATAAATCAGTATGACAGGGCAGGCTACGCTGGGAGCACGGGGTGGCAGCGCCGGTGCGGCCGCCAGGCAGGAGAACAACAACTCGATGGAATTCAAAGACTATTACGCAATCATGGGTGTGTCGCGCGACGCGTCGCAGGACGAGATCAAGCGCGCCTACCGCAAGCTGGCGCGCAAGTACCATCCCGACGTCAGCAAGGAACCCGATGCCGAGGCACGCTTCAAGGAAGTGGGCGAGGCCTACGAGGTACTCAAGGATCCCGAAAAACGCGCCGCCTATGATCAGCTGGGCGCCAACTGGAAGGCGGGGCAGGAGTTTCATCCTCCGCCGGGCTGGGACGCGGGTTTCGAATTCAGCGGTGGCGGCTATACCGGCGCCGATGCCGAGCAGTTCAGCGATTTCTTCCGCGACCTGTTCGGCGACTTCCAGTACCACGGCGGCCACGCGCGCGGGCACCGGGGCGGCATGCGCGGTGAAGACCACCATGCCAGGATCCTCATCGGCCTGGAGGACGCCTTCCATGGCGCAACCCGCGACATCAGCCTCAAGGTACCGCAGGTGGACGAGCGTGGCCACGTGGTGACGAAGACCCGCACCCTCAAGGTGCGCATCCCGCAGGGGATCACCGCCGGGCAGCGCATTCGCCTGCGCGGACAGGGCGGCCCCGGCCTCGGTGAGGGCAAGGCCGGCGATCTCTACCTGGAAGTGGAGTTCCAGCCCCACCCGGTGTTCCGGGCCAGCGGCAAGGACATCTATTGCGACCTGCCGGTCAGCCCCTGGGAGGCGGCCCTCGGCGCCAGCGTGCCGGTACCGACCCTGGATGGTACGGTGGAAATGAAAATCCCCGCCGGCAGCCAGACCGGCCGCCAGTTGCGCCTCAAGGGCCGCGGCATGCCCGGCCGAACGCCCGGTGACCAGTACGTCGAGCTGAAGATCATGACGCCGCCGGCCAGCAGCGCGGCGGACCGCGAGATGTACGAGAAAATGGCCGCGCACTTCGACTACGACCCACGCAGCACAATGAGGAACGCCTCATGACGCAAACCAGACTGGTCATCCTGGAAGGTGAGATCGCCGAGGCGGTGGAACTCAGCCTCACCGATCTCTGCCGGCGTTGCGCCATTCATGCCGAGTTGCTGCTGAGCTTCGTCGAAGAAGGCATCGTCCAGCCCGTGGGCAGTCGCCCCTCGGAGTGGCGCTTCTCCGGCAGCGATCTCATCCGCGTCCAGACCGCCCTGCGCCTGCAGCACGATCTCGGTATCAATCTCGCCGGCGCGGCCCTGGCGCTGGATCTCATGGACGAGATCCGTCTCCTGCGCCAGCGCCTGCGCCAGTTCGAATAGCGCCATGAACCACGAAGTGCTCTTTCAGCACCGGCTCCTCAACGCCGTGCAGTCGGCAGTGATGCTGCTTGGCATGACGCTCATCCTCGGCCTGCTGGGTTACCTGCTCGGTGGCCGGGAACTGGCCTGGTGGACGGTGATTGGCACGCTGGCGATCTTTGTCGTCGCCCCCCAGGTCTCCCCGCGCATGCTCATGCACCTCTACAACGCGCGCCCCCTCGCCGCAGGGGAACTCCCCGCCCTGCACCGCATGGTCGCCACGCTGGCGCAACGCGCCGGGCTGCCCGCCGCACCCCGGCTCTACTACATCCCCAGCCAGGTGATGAATGCCCTCACCGTCGGCAGACGGGACGATGCCGTCATCCTCGTCACTGACGGCATGCTGCGCAATCTTACGCTACGGGAACTGCAGGGCGTCATGGCCCACGAGATCAGTCATATCCGCAACAACGACATCTGGGTCATGCGCCTCGCCGACACCGTCAGCCGCGCGGCGCGCATCCTCTCCCTGTTCGGGCAAATGCTGCTGTTCATCAACCTGCCCCTGATCCTGCTTTCGGCCACGGCCATTTCCTGGCCGGCCATCCTGTTGCTCATCTTCGCCCCCGGCGCGGCGGATCTGCTGCAACTGGCCCTCTCGCGCGTGCGCGAGTTCGATGCCGACCTGGGCGCCGCCTGGCTCACCGGCGATCCCGAGGGCCTGGCCGCGGCGCTGGCGAAACTGGAACGCCAGCAACGTGGCGGCTGGTTCAGCAAGGTCCTGCTTCCCGGACGACGCGAGCCCCAGCCTTCCCTGCTGCGCACGCATCCCCCCACCGCCGCGCGTATCCAGCGTCTCCTCAGCCTCAGGTTGCCTGCGGACTTGCCGCAGCGCCTCGACCCCGACCCTCTGCGCCTGCCGGACAGTCTGCCGGTGATCACCCAGCCCCCACGCCGCCACTGGAGCGGCCTGTGGCATTAGCTAACCCTTTCGCCGCCGCCTGCCACTGCAGCATTCACGGACACCAGACGTGTCCCGATACCCGAATTCAGGCGCCGGTGACCAGTTCCTCCGGCATGGGGAGGCCCGCCAGCTTGCTGATCTCCGCCACCGGTGAGGTGGGGAACAGTTCGTAGAGAAATTCCTCGTAGGTCTTCGCGTCATGGAAGTGCTGGCCATGGGTCTTTCCCTGGGTCAGGATCAATTTGCGCATGGACGGATTGACCTGATGCGCCTCATAGTAGTCCCGAAAATACCTGATGAGGCCCCAATGGGTATCGGTCAGCTCGATGCCCTCGCGTTCGGCCAGCGCGCGGGCGACGTCTTCGTCCCACTGGCTGGGATCCAGCAGGAATCCTTCTTCATCCACGGGGATCGTCTTGCCGTTTACCTTGATCACCACTGTTATCACCTCCTGTCGGTCTCTGCCGGCCGCAATAACCCTTCTTCTTCCATACATTAAGGCACGTTGATCCGAATACAAGCCCGGGAAAACCGCCGGGCGGTAGTTACAGGTCAGCCGTGAGGGCGTACACTGAAGCCTGACCCGGCATTCCCGCAAGGAGCGGTACCCCGATGCACCGCAACAAGCTACGCGCCCTGCTGGCCGCCCTGACCGGGTTCACTGCCTTCCTCGTCATCGTCTTCGTCCTGCGTATCCCCTGGCACATCCATACCGGCAACCAGGCGCAGCTCGCCATCCAGCAACTCGATCGCATGCGCGCGCCGATGATCCGCATCGCGCGCGAAGCGTGGCGCGGCAGGCCCGCACCCTCCCTCGCTGCCTTCGAGCAAACCACCACCGATCTGCGAGCAGAAATGGCCCGCTACCTCGTGCTCACGGACTACAACCCGGCGCTGCGCGAACAGGTAGTGCATCTCGCCGAGGCCAGTGAAGCCTGGCTGGAAGACGAACGCGCGCTGTGGGCGCTGCGCAGCGGGCTGGCAAGCCGTGAAGACAACGGCATCGCGGCAGCAGAACTGCGGCGCCTCGACGAACTGCGCCGAACCGCCACCCAGGGCTTCCTGCATACCCTGGACACCCTCGCTGCCGGTGAAGGACCCATCCACGCCGATATCGACACCGGACGGGAAAACACCATCTGGTTCCAGATCCTCTCCACCCTCCTCATCCTGTTTCTCCTCGGCATCATCATCGTCTATCAACGCAAGTCCCGCGGCGAACTGGAGATGGCCTACGGCAAGCTGGAAAAGGCCCGCCGGGAAATCGACGAGCGCGAGGAATATCTTTCGCGCACCCTGGACAGTATCGGCGATGCCGTCATTACCACCGATACGGAAGGCCGCGTCGTGCGCATGAACCCGGTGGCCGAACAGCTCACCGGCTGGCGCCTGGACGAGGCCTGCGGACAGCAGCTGACACAGGTCTTTCACATCGTCAATGCCAACAGCCGGAAGCCGGTGGACAACCCGGTGAAAAAGGTCCTGCGGGAAGGACGGATCGTTGGCCTTGCCAACCACACGGTGCTCCTTGCCCGCGATGGCAGCGAGTACCAGATCGCCGACAGTGGTGCGCCCATTTTCGACGCCCACGGACGGATCCTCGGCGTCATTCTCGTCTTCCGCGACGTGACGCGGGAATATCAGCTGCAGGAAGAGATCCGCCGTCACCGCGACGAACTGGAAGAACGCGTCGCCGAGCGTACCCGGGAACTGGAGACCAGCAACCGCGAACTGGAGTCCTTCAGCTACGCCGTCTCCCATGACCTGCGTGCCCCCCTGCGCGCCATCAATGGCTTTGCCGAGGCCCTGCTGGACGACAAGCACGACCAGCTCGACGCGACGGGCCAGGACTACCTGCAACGCGTCGCCTCGGCAGCGAGACACATGGGCGAACTCATCGATGCCCTGCTGAAGCTCTCGCGGGTCTCGCGCCACGAGATCCGCCGCCAGTCGATCGATCTCTCGCGCATCGCCCGGGAACTGGCCGACAACCTGCGGGCACAGGAGCCCGAACGCAAGGTGGCATGGCAGATCGAGGATGGCCTGCATGCGGCGGGCGATCCCGACCTGCTCCGGGCGGTGCTGGACAACCTGCTGGGCAACGCATGGAAATACACCCGCGGTCGTGATGCGTGTCGCATCGCGTTCGGCAGCGAGGAGCAGGACGGCAAACCGGTCTTCTTCGTGCGCGACAACGGCTGTGGTTTCGATCCCCGCTACAGGGACAGGCTCTTCGCCCCCTTCCAGCGCCTGCATGGCAAGGAATTCGAAGGCAGCGGCGTGGGGCTCGCCACCGTATACCGCATCATCCGCCGCCACCAGGGCAGCATCTGGGCCGAAGGCCGGCCCGGGGAAGGCGCGACGTTTTACTTCACCCTGCCGGATGATGCCGAATCGGCCAACGCATGACATCCCCCTGTTCGGGAACACGACCCACGCGGGGTCCTCGGCGATTCAACCTTTTTAGCTCGTCATGAAAAACAAAAGGGTGCCAGATGGCACCCTTTTTTTTTATGGCGTCCCCAAGGGGCGCCGCTCCCGCACATCCCTGTGCTCCCGCGACAGAGCCTGCCCCGCGAGCAAAGCGAGTGCCGTGGGTATTAGTACTTCCTGTACGTCGTCGAACCCGTTTGTTGTTCGACTCACCAATTTAGCTCGTCATGAAAAACAAAAGGGTGCCAGATGGCACCTTTTTTTTTATGGCGTCCCCAAGGGGAGTCGAACCCCTGTTACCGCCGTGAAAGGGCGGTGTCCTAGGCCTCTAGACGATGGGGACAGTACACTGTCTTCAATCCTCTTCCGGAGGACGTTTTGCTCCGGC
>JALTLF010000208.1 GCA_027005735.1 Chromatiales bacterium
CGGGTAGCCCTTGTCCTGCAGGGCGTGGGCGAGGTGCTGGCCGCTGGGCAGGCCGAGCACGTAACCGCGCAGGAGGTTGCGGAAGGCCAGGGAGCGATCGTTTTCCGATGCAAAGCGCCCCACCACCGGATCCGGCATGCGGATGAGCTCGTCCGCCAGCAGGTGGTCCACCGCCTTCGACTTCACGTAGGGTGTGCAGTCCTCCATGTCCAGCAGGTAGCGCCAGTCCACTGTCAGTTTCGGCGGCACGGCGCTGAAACCCTCGGTGCCGAAGCGCTCGTCGAACAGATCCACCACCGGGTATTCGGCATTGGCCGGATAGACCGAGCGTACCAGCGTATGGCCGAAGCGATAGGCCGCGACGGAGAACTCCACCGGCATGCAGATCCGCCCGCAGCCATCCACCAGCCCGCACTTGGGGAACTTGCCCTTTTCGATCTCCTCGAGCGCGTAAGCAAACACCGCCGGATCGACGAAGCGGCGCAGGAAGTCGTGCAAGACCAGCCACTGGTAGTGGTAGCGAACATCCGTCTGCGCCTCCTCGAAGGTTCGCCCGATGATGCGACGGTTGTGGAAGCGCAGGAACATGAGCTGCATCTGGGCCACGAAGATGTTCTCGTCGTTGCGCGGATCGCCGATGAGTGCGCGGCCATCCGAATTGCGCGGCAGATCGTTTTCGTTGACCTCGTTGCCCACGAGCATGCGCCCGGTCTGTTGCTGGTCGTAGAGAAACGGCATGGCCTCCGGCCCGAGGCCATAGACGCAGTCGAGATCCAGCGACGCCGAGCGCAGGTTGGGCAGTGAATCGATATCCGCCTTGTCCAGCGCCTCGCCGTGCAGGTCGCTGCGCACGTCCAGGGTGATGTCGTGGTCGATGAACTGGGCGAAGAAGGTGTAGGCCGCGGGCTGGGCGCCGTCGGGGGAGCTGCCGTCGGCGTCGTGCATGATGCCGCCAGGGCCGCCGAGCAGGGCGGCCACTTCCTCCGCCTCGCACTGGTGCTTGATACCGCAATCCTTCGCCCAGGTGGACAGTTTGGGGAACAGCTTGCAGAAGTTACCGAGGCGCGCGTGGCCGCACCCCTGTGCCTTGGCCATACCGTGCATGGGTTTTCCTTTACGCATAGTCACACTCCTTGATGTGGTGGTGGTGTGAACACGGCACGCCGTGGCCGAGGCAGGGAAGCGGAAGAAGTGCGGGTTCGCGGCGGAATACCGGCGACATGGTGCAACTTCCCTGTCTGCAGCCCGGACATGCCGAGCCTCGCCGACGGCAGCCACCGGGGTCTGTCAGGCACCGCCGGTGGAAACGGCAGGGCGCCTGCCCCACAGGGCGCGCCCTGCCCGGATCAATACTAAGAACAAGTCCAGAATACAAGGGTTCCCATGGATTAGCCCGGACGTGGCAGGGAGAGAGAAATGTCGTGTAATTCAATGAGTTGCCCCTGATTCGGGCAACCATCGGGAAAAAACCAAACTGAAAAAAGCCGACGAAGTTCCGGTTTTTCCTCGCCACGGACCGCTGGCAGGGGTAGAGGCGCGACTGACAGGTTCAGGCCGATGCTCTGATCACCCGGTTTTCGGGTGATGGGGTATTCGAACACGTATTCAGAAATCCATCACCACCTTGCCCACGACGCTGGACACCGGCACGAAGCCCCAGTAGCGGCTGTCGTTGCTGTTGTCCCGGTTGTCACCCAGCACGAACAGCATGCCCTCGGGTACGGTGACGGGGCCAAAATCCCGGGCCGCGGTGAACCGGTTGTTGGCCGCGGCGACATAGGGCTGATCCAGGGGCGCGTCATTGACGTAGACCTGCCCGGCGCTGATGCGCAGCCGGTTCCCCGGTCGTCCCACCACGCGCTTGATATAGACCACCTGCGGATTACGCGGATAGAAGAAAACGATAATGTCGTTGTAGTCCGGCAGGCTGTTCCGGTACACCCTGGTGGAGACCACCACCACCTGGTTCGACTTGAGGGTGGGCGCCATGCTTTCGGAAGGTATGCGGTAGGGCAGGACGCCGATGATGCGCCCGCGCGGGTCCCAGGTGGCCGTCCCGTAAGGATTGGCCACATACATCCACACCGCCGATCCGATGACCAGCACCAGGACGGCGGCGAACAGCACCACGAGTTTTTTCATCCTTTCCCTCCAGTCACAAATACCTGTACCGCCGATCCTCGGCATCTTCCCCGCGCAGACCTGCCCGGCGGCGTAGTGAACGCCGCGCCTGGCTATACTATATCAATGAAGGCAGACCATCGCGCGCAGCACTGGGAACACTTCGAACACGGCGCCGACATCGGCGTGCGCGGCTACGGAGACACCCGTGCCGAGGCCTTCCGCCAGGCGGCCATGGCGCTGACCGCCGTGGTCACGGATCCCGCCCGCGTCGACGCCAGTCAGGCGGTGTCCGTCGCCTGCGAGGCAGACGACGACGAAGTGCTGCTGGTGGACTGGCTCAATGCCATCATCTACGAAATGGCGACACGGGAGATGCTGTTCTCGCGCTTCGACCTGCGCCTCCATGATCACCGCCTCGAGGCCAGCCTCTTCGGCGAGGCGGTGGACACGGCGAAACACCACCCGGCGGTGGAGATCAAGGGCGCCACCTTTACCCAGCTGCGCGTGGTGCAGAACGACGACGGTATCTGGCTGGCACAGTGCGTGGTGGATGTCTGATGGAACTCGAACTTTTCCAGCAACACAGCGAGACACGCTGGGAGATCGCCCCCCACGGGGCCATGCGCGTGCCCGCCGTGATCTACGCCGACGAGGGCCTGATCCGCGACATGGACCACAAGGTCTACGAGCAGATCTGCAACGTCGCCACCCTCCCCGGGATCGTCGGGGCCGCCTTCGCCATGCCCGATGCCCACTGGGGCTACGGCTTTCCCATCGGTGGCGTGGCGGCCTTCGACGCCGACGAGGGCGGGGTGATCTCCGCCGGGGGCGTGGGCTTCGACATCTCCTGCGGTGTGCGCACCCTGCACACCGGCCTGCTCTCGCAGGATATCCTGCCCCACAAGCAGGCGCTGGCCGAGGCGCTGTACGCCCGCATTCCGGCCGGGGTCGGCAGCACCGGCAACATCCGCCTGTCCCACAGGGAGATGGAGGCCATGCTACGGGGCGGCGCCCGCTGGGCGGTGGAACAGGGCTACGGCGAGGAGGCCGATCTCGTGCGCACCGAGGAACAGGGCTGCATGGCCGACGCCCGGCCGGAGTATGTGTCCGATCACGCCAGGCAACGTCAACGCCGCGAAATGGGCACGCTGGGCTCGGGCAACCATTACCTGGAGGTACAGCACGTCACGCGCGTCTACGATGCGCGCATCGCCCGGCTCTACGGTATCGAGGAAGGCGACGTGGTGATCAGCATCCACTGCGGCTCGCGCGGCCTCGGCCACCAGATCGGCACCGAGTTCCTGCGCGAGATGGTGGTGGCGGCGCCGCAGCATGGCATTCACCTGCCGGATCGCGAGCTGGCCTGTGCCCCCATCCACTCCGAGGTGGGCCAGCGCTACCTCGGCGCCATGCGCGCCGGCATCAACTGCGCGCTGGCCAACCGCCAGATCCTCACCCACCTGGCCCGCGAGGCCTTCGCCGCCGTGCTGCCCGAGGCGCGCCTCAGCCTGCTCTATGATGTCTCGCACAACACCTGCAAGGTGGAAGAACACCTCATCGATGGCCGCCGGCGCAGGCTCTTCGTGCACCGCAAGGGGGCCACCCGCGCGCTGGGCCCCGGCCACCCGGACGTGCCACCGCCCCTGCGCGACGCCGGCCAGCCGGTGCTCATCGGCGGCTCCATGGGTACCGCCTCCTACATCCTGGCGGGCACCCACGAGAGCGAAGAGCGGGCCTTCAGCTCCGCCTGCCACGGCGCCGGCCGCGCCATGAGCCGCCACAAGGCAACGAAAAAGTGGCGGGGCCGCGCGCTGGTGGATGAACTCGCCGGGCGCGGCATCATCGTCAGGAGTCCCTCCCTGCACGGCGTCGCCGAGGAAGCCCCGGGTGCCTACAAGGACGTGAGCAAGGTGGTCGAAGCGGCGGACCGGGCGGGTCTGGCGAAAAACGTCGCGCGCCTGGAACCGCTGGTGGTGATCAAGGGCTGAGGGAGGCCATCCCGGCCGCCGGTACGGGTCAGCGCCCGGCAACAAAAGGGGCGGCGGCAGACACCGCCGCCCCTTGCGACGCAGTATTGCCGGGTGGGATCAGGCCACTTCGATGCGCGTGCGCGCCACGCCCAACACGCTGCCATCCACCCAGTCGAGGTATTCCACCGTCACCTCGTAGGTCCCCGCCCGACTCGGCGCGAAGATACAGTCGTAGCGCTCCGCCGAATGGGTGGTGAGACTCGTCACCGCCACGGGCCTGGGAAAGGGCCGCCCGTCGGAGCCATGCACCTCCGCGCTCAGGCCGCCGAAGGTGATCCGCTGGGGCAGGTATCCGGCGTTGATATAGCGTACCAGCAGGCGCTGTCCCCGGTTCATGCTCACCGCCACGCGGGGATCGGTGAGCGCCGACTGCGCGCCGTCCACCCCGGTGATGAGGAAGTAATCGGGATTGAGATCGTTGAGTCCCACGTCGGCGCCACAGGTGCCCGCGTCCCAGTCCAGCGAGTGCCACGAGGAATCGAACTCGTCGCAGGCCCACACGGCCTCCACGTCATAACTCGGACCACCCGCGTAGAGGGTGCCCGGACCTTCCGGCGGATCGATGATCAGGGCGCCATACATGCCCATTTCCGCGTGCAACACCGTGTTGGTGTGGCAGTGGTAGAAATAGGTTCCCGCGTGCGCCGCCTTCCACTGGTAGGTGTAGGTACCGTCCACGTCGAAGGAATAGTGTCCGACGCCGTCGTTTTCGGTGCTCGGCTCGATGCCGTGATGATGAATGGTGTGCAGCCACATCATGCCGTTGTTGGAAAACACCGTGTGCACGATCTGGCCCTCGGTGACACGCATCGCCGGCGAGGGGAACTGGCCCGCCATCATGCCGCCTTCGGTGAAGCCCCAGACACGGACGCTGTTGCCATCATCCATGGTCACCGAACCGTTCATGTAGACACTGCGCTCGAAGGTCACGTCTGGCGTGACGATCCCGGGGGTCGCCGGTGCGTCGGGATAGACGTAACACGCCCCGCTACTGCCGCCGCTGCCCTTGCGGCCTTCCTTTCGATACTTTTCGAGATATTGAAACATAGTCGCTCCCCCTATTTGAATGCAATGGTCGTTGCCAGGCCAAACTGGTAGAACCCCCCGCCTGCGGTCTGCGTCATTTCGTCGTGCAGGTGCATGGGGTAGTAACCGGTGGTCACCGGGGGCCAGGCATCGGGTGGGGGCTCGAAGGGGTAGATCACATCCAGGCTCCCCATGTCATTGGGCAGCATGAGGGTATCCTTGCGCCACACGTCGGCACGCGGCTGACCGTTGCGTGCCAGCCATTCCACGTGGTTGGCGTGAAAATGCACCGAGTGCATGGCCATGCCCGCGTTGAGGATGCGCACCAGGCTGCGATCACCGATGGCGCCGGACAGACGGGTGTCGGGCGCGTAGCCGGCGTCGATGTCGGGATTGCCATAGTCGGGATGGCCCGGCACGCGCATGGAGCGCCCGTTGATGGTGAAGTAGCGCGGCGTGTAGGCGGTGTTGGGTGTCCGGCCATTGCGCACGCGCTCATGCCAGGCCGGATCGATCTCGGTCATCACCCAGGTGTACTGTTTCCTGAAGGTCGGGCTGCCGGCATAGAGTTCGTCGCCCGAGCCCGACGGCATCACCGCGAAACCGCCATGCAGTCCCACCAGGCGGTTGTAGGGCGCGTTCTCCCCGTCGTGGTACAGATGGCTCCCCACCCGGTCGGCCGTGAAGCTGACCGTGCGCGTCTCGCCGCCGGCGATGGGTCCGCTGTCCACCATGCCGGGGATAACGAAACTGTGCGTCGTCCCCAGGGTGTTGACGATGGTCACCGAGACCGTATCGCCCTCCTGGACGATGAACGGCGCGCCCGGGACCTGCAGGCGGTTGTCCGCGTCCGCGAAACTGCGGGCATAGACATCCACCCCGTCGGGCTGGGTCGTGAAACCTTCGGTGATATACAAGGTACGTGTCACAGTTGCCGCGTGTGCGCGAGGGCTCCAGGCGAGCAGTCCACCTGCTCCGGCCATCGCGCCAGCCACGCCCGCGGCACCTGCACGCAGGAATGTCCTTCTTTTCATGTAGATTGTCCTCGTTATCGTTGTGAAAACTGGCGGACAATCCCGAATTGCTTCCGGCTGTTTTTCGGTTTGGTAAATAGTTATGCGCGACGGGAAGGCGGGTCAGGTCACGGGCGATAGCGCAGCACTGCCGGACAACAGACGTCCCCGGGAGAATTCCCAGGCACCGGGTAAGAAATCACCAGCACGCTTTTTCGCACAGGCGAGGACATTGAATTGTGATAAATATCACACTTCGGACAAAATGTGATAAAAGTGATAGCTTTCGTCGCCCGTAGTACCGATGAACTAAACGCCGCACACCACGCCGTTTACCGCGAAACACCACGCCCTCCTTTGGCCCTAACCGATCATGGCGAATGGCGTGGCGCCGCCAGGCTGGCTATGCTTGGTCGATACATCGGAGATCACGGAGGCAACCATGTATGCAGGGATCACGCGGGCACTGTTGTCGGTGCTGCTCCTCGTGGGTACGGGCGAGGCCATGAGCGCCCAGATGGTACCCGTTCAGCATCCGTCGGGGCTCGCGTTCTCGCGTCCCGCCGACTGGACCATGCGCGAAGGCGACGACGGTCTGTACTTCTTCCCCCCGGGCACCGCCGCCACCGGCAGCACGCCGCCCGAGTACATGTTCATGGGCATGGCGCCCGCCCCCGAGGTCCGCTCGGCCAGTGACCCGGCGGTGGTGGGCTATTTCCAGCAGCTGCTCGCTTCCGCGGTCCCGGGGAGCCGCCGCGACGGCAACATCCGCAGCATGAAGACCGGCGTGGGACAGGCCGCCATCATTCCCTTCACCGGCCGGCCCAACGGTATCGATTCCGCCATTCTTGTCTATGTGGTGGTCAGGGACGAGGAGGGGCTCTACCTCATCCACGTACGCAACAAGGACGCACGCAGCGATCCGAAACTGGGCAGGGCCATTTTCGCCAGCCTCAATCTCAAGCTGCAGATCGACCCCGCGCTCACCGGCGCATGGACACGCACCGAACGCTCGTCCAGCACGGTGGGCTCCGTCGATCCCTCCATGTTCTCCAACACCCGCTATATCCGCTATGAATTCGATGGCGCGGGTAATGTCAAACTGACCCAGAGCGTCACCGACGCCTCCGTGTCCGATGATGTTTCCGTCATCGACAGCGGCGGCAGTGTCCTGCGCGGGCGCTACTCCTCGCTGGGCAAGGAACTCTACATCGAGTGGGAAGACGGCAGCGAGGCGAGCTGGGAATACTCGGTATTCCCCGACTACAACGACGGCCACCTGATCCTGAAACTCAAGGACATGGACAGCGGCAAGGAGAAGTTCTACAACCGGGCGCGCTGAGTGCGACCCGACGGGGCATGGCCGGCCTCGGCCAGATGGTCTAAATACGTGTTCCGAATTCCACTACAGTTTACAGACGTCGAACTCTCTCCGGGGCGGCGTTTACGGACCGTCAGCCGCAGGGAAGCGGCTGTCGAGCGTACAGGGACGTATGTACCGCGTGTCCGTAAACGCCGCCCCGGAGAGAGACAGGCAGACGGTGCAATCCGCTTATTCTCAGGTGATCGGGGATTGGGAACACGTATTTAGCGAATGCGATACGCCGAATGGCAGGCCACGCAGGCCGCGGTCACCTCGCCCAGCGCGGCATAGGCGGGCAGCGCGGCCCCTTCCTGTGCCTTGAGGGCAAAGCGACTGGCCGCGCGGTGCATTTCGGTTCCCGCCCGGCGCATGCCCTCGGGCATGAACGCCGCCATGTGGCTCGCCCCGTGCGCTTCCAGTGAACTCATCCCCAGGCGCGACTCCGCGATCTCCGCGGCCCGATCCAGCCTGCCCCGGGCCATGCTGGCAAGGATCTCGTTGATCGCCTCCAGGTGATCCCGCATGTTGCCCATCATGTGCTGCTGCATCATTTCGGGCAGCTTCACCATCTGCCGGGGATCGGTGGCGGCCGTCGTGGAGCCGATCTTTACCACGAAGAACAAAACGGCCAGTAACGCGAGCGGCTCTCTTCGGAACACTGATTTCACGGGCTGCATGCTCATGTTATTCGGGAACAATTTCAAACTCCCTCTGGAGGGACTGCGAGATGACCTTGCCTGCTTCGTTCAGCGCATGGATCTCGATCTGATAGTCTGCAGGGGACAGACTTATCCCTTCCTCCGCGAGGCTTACACGCGTGAGGTCCGTTTCCAGAAACCCTCTCCGCTCAATAACCGGAACCAGGCGGGTGGAGCCATTGTCCGGCACCCGTTTAATGAGGTATATCCGGTAGGCTGCCGCTCCGGGGTAATGCACCCATGTAAAGACAATCTCCTCACCGGACTTATAGCGCCTCTTTACACCGTCCAGCACAACCGGGTCGATGAACCTGAATGTGAACCCCGTTCCGGGCCTTTCCGGCGTAACCTTGATCGGTTCGATGTCGCATGGCATGGATGGATCATCGATCTTTCCGCCAATCAGGTCATTTGCGATATCGCTGTCCAGTTGAAATCCATTGATCGCATAATCACCCGAGGGCAGCCGGATGGCATACCTCCCCAGCTCGTCGGTCGTGGCCCATTGTGTATAGGCCGCCGCATTTACCACCAGCCTGAGACGCAAGCCCTCGACCGGCGTCCCATTCACGTAAGCGGCGCCCTCGATACGGGCATCCCCGGGAGCAAGCACTGAAAGCCCCTCGAAAGAAGCACCGCAGACACTGCCATGCGGACCAAGGTACCTTTGCCGTATCGGAGGTACACTAAAAATCACATGTTCTTCCGCCTCGCCCTTGCCAGACACTGCCTCGGGCCCCCTCTCGAAACTCCATGGCACCAGCAAGGAAAAGACAAGGATCAGAATGAGAACCATTCCACCAACGACGCCAATGACAGTCCCAATCAGGAGTCCCTTGGCCAGATTTTTGTCCATGGTCAGTAGTTCCCGGTGCTGACGAAACAGCTTGAGCGCCAAAATACGCCACCAGGTTGCGAAAAAAACGTGGTCTGCCCCTCACCCACTCAACTCATTTGTGACTGCAGGTAGTTTTGCAGACCAACTTTATCGATTAACCCCAGTTGCTGTTCCAGCCAGAAAGTATGGTCTTCTTCCGTGTCCCTGAGCAGGTCTTCGAGAATTTCCCGTGTCTGGTAGTCCCTGTGGGTCTCGCACAGGGCAATGGCCTCTTTCAGGGCCGCGACCACTTCCAGCTCCAGGGCGAGATCGTTCTTGAGCATGCTCGGCACATCCGTACCGATGCGCAAGGGATCTCGCGCGGCGACGTCAGGCTGGCCTTCCAGGAAGAGAATACGCTCGACCAGCTTCTCGGCATGTTCCAGTTCTTCCTTCGATTCATGTTCCAGGCGCGTGTAGAGCTTCTCCAGCCCCCAGTCCTGGTACATGCGCGAGTGGATGAAATACTGGTCCGCCGCCGAGAGCTCACCGGTGAGCAGGCGGTTCAAGGTGTCGATGATTTCCTGATTGCCTTTCATGTGCGCCCCTTTCAGTCATCCATCATGGATTGCAGGTAGTTTTCCATGCCGATCTTCGCGATCAGATCGGCCTGGGTCTCCAGCCAGTCAATGTGGTCTTCGTTGTGTTCGAGAATGCCTTCCAGCAACTCGCGGCTGATGAAGTCGCCGGCCGCCTCGCAGGCGGCGATGCCGTCTACCAGCTCGCCGCGCGTGGCCAGGGCCATTTGCTGGTCGCCCTTGAGTACCTCGGCGACGTCCTCCCCGATGAGCAACTTTCCAAGATCCTGGAGATTGGGCAGGCCCTCGAGAAAGAGTATACGCTCGATGAGGGCGTCGGCGTTTTTCATCGCCCGGATGGAGAGCTTGTACTCCTTCTCGTCCAGCTCGCCGAGCCCCCAGTTCCTGCACATGCGCGCGTGGAGGAAATACTGGTTGATGGCAGTGAGTTCGTTTTTCAGCGCCCGGTTGAGGCACTGGATGACCGTTTTGTCGCCTTTCATGGTTACCCCGCTGTTTGGTAAAGCCTGCCCACTGGAATGACGCGCTTCCTGACCCGCCGTGACGCCCAAAATACCGCGTTCCGGCGCCGCCCACAACCGCCTTACCCTGGATAACCTTTTGATTTGGCGTGTATATTCAGGTTTGCGAAGGGCTTTCTCCCGCAGGAGCGGATTTTCACGTAACGCTATTGCAAATCATTCTCATTTGCATTATAGTCTTTCTCAACTTGGAGACAACGAGCTCATTTGCCATGTACGTGTGTGTCTGCAATTCCGTTACCGACCGGGACATTCTCGCAGCCGCCGAGAACGGCGCGCGCAGCCTGGAAGATCTGAGCGAAGAACTGAACGTCGCCACCTGCTGCGGGCGCTGCGCCACCTGCGCCAAAAACCTGCTCAACCAGTCCTGCCAGCACGCCGGTACCGCGGCCTGCTCCGGCAACTGAGTCCGAAATAGCCACAACCGGGTCAGGGACAGGCCGCCGTTTCAGGGTGTGAGACTCCTGGAAAGGCGGTCTGTCTTTTTTTGCCTGCTTTTTAGCCGCTCCCCTGGCTGAGCCCAACCCGATTGGGCAGGCCGAGCGAGGCAGGGCATTATCACTTTCAACCATCGACTGTCAGGTGAATACGATCACTGTTCACACTCGCGAGCTGATCCGCTTGTTACGTTTCACTATTTGCTTGGCCGATAGATAAGAATATTAGGTATGCACCAAAACCAAAAAATGGGATGCCAATAAACAATCTCATTAAACCTGATGAGATCGATGCGGTACCAGGGTTTGTATAAATCTGATACAAAATAAATAGATCTATAGCTACTCCTACTACTGCCGAAACTATTCCAAACACGAGCAGCGTGAATGAATAAACACGAAATCTGCTTTTTGGCTGTTGTTCGAATGTCTGTTTGTGCTCGACCTTGTCCTTTAGCGCAACGATATACCATGGAATGCCAATGTATATCAGAACGATCAAACCAAACCACCTAATGTCACCAACGCCAGGAGCAAGTAGCAGGGCAACACTAACCAACATTAAAATAACCGGCCTGTGTGTGCTCGACATAATTGACCTCACCAGCAGGCAGGGGCAGACCACCCTTTTTAGTAAAGAAATTCCTTTTGTCTATAGGAAAACGCGGTCTGTCCCTGACC